>CAKTXU010000103.1 GCA_934630995.1 uncultured Eubacteriales bacterium | reverse complement strand
GAACCTCCTCGGCGTCATAGCCGCAAAGAACGCCGGCGTGTACCCCGGCGAAGGGAACCCACGGCACCTGGCTTGTTGTTTCATGGCGGAGGGCGGCGAATACATATTCCTTAGGCTGCATAATGAACACTCCTTTGCATGTTGGACGGCGGTTACCGCCCCCCGGCAACCACAGCGCTGGTTCCGGTTTCTCTGCCTTCAGTATAGCGTGCCGGCCGTCCCGGGGGATAGAAATCCATCCTGCTTTTTGGTAAATTATTTGGAAGTTTCGGAAACGGCGCGTAGCCTTTTTAGTGACAGCAGAAATAGCAGAGATATAGTTGAATAAAATGCACAAAATTATTAATATCAAACTGAGAATATGTCATGAAATTGGCGAGATGGGGTTGCACCGTCTATTTTTCTGAGTATAATAGGAGAAGAAGTTACAACTTTGTAACTTATGGAATGCAACAAGGCGGCCGTTTGCAGGGCCGTCAGCCGGGGAGTGAAGCCTTTGCCTTATTCGCAATCCGATGCCGCGCCTGTCTTTGCCAAGGCGATGGCGGAAACCAGGAAATTCATGGGAAAGCTATATAAAGGTTTATCAGCAGCGGGTTCAATTTTCTACAGGCTTTGTTATCTCGTAGGAGCGCAGACCCGGCGCGCGCTGAAGTTTACGGCCCGCCGTTTGAAAAAGGGGTTGGCGCCAGCCGGCCGCGCGCTGTACAGAGGGCTCGACTGGCTGGTGATTCGTCATCTGCGGGCGGCGGCCCACGAGCTGGGACGGCTGGCGGAGGGCTTCCGAATCGCGGGCGGCCGCATGGCTGCGGCGGCCCGGCGTCACCCTTTGTTGACCCTACCTCAGGCGCTGATGCTGCCTGTTCTCGCCTTCCGGCGGCATCGCCGGCTGGCGACCAGTTTGATCAATTTGGCCGCGCCGGCTGCGGCTGCCGTGGTGCTTCTGGTGACGGTTCAGCATTGGAGCGGCGTGACTTTTGCCCTGGAGCTGGAGTATGAAGGGGAATCCATCGGCTGCATTGCAGACGAGTCGGTGTTTGATCAGGCGGCGGCCATGGCCAGCGAACGGGTCATCAATACCGACCACTCCTTCTCGGTGGAGCGGGCCCCCAAGTTGACCGTGACCGTGGCCAGGGAAGGCGATATGCTGGACGAGAAGGCGGTCTGCGACCGTATTCTGCGCAGCTCCAGCAGCTCTATAGCGGAGCTCAGCGGCCTTTATGTGGACGGCCGGTTTGTCGGTGCTATGCAGTCGCGCGGCGGATTGGAAGCCATTCTTGATGGACTTCTGGGCGCTTATCGGGAGGACGGGGAGGAGACGCAGGTGCGTTTCCTGCAGCAGGTGGAAGTTATCGACGGCCTGTATCCGCTGTCCACAGTGGTTACGGCGGATGAAATGACGGCCTTTCTGACCGGAGAGACGACGGCCGAGAGGCTTTATACGGCGGGAAAAGGGGACACACTGTCCCGTGTCGCGCGTATATGCAGCCTGAGCATCGAGGAATTGAAGGCGCTGAACCCCACCTTGTCCGATGCTGTCGCTCAAGGACAAAAGGTAGTTGTACAGCGTTCCAATCCCGTTCTCCAGGTGCAGAGTGTCCGCGTTATCGAATACGACGAGGCCATTCCCTTTTCCGCGGAAAAGGTGGAGGACGCCAGCCAATATGTCGGCTATAAAAAGGTGAAAACCGAAGGCCGGGACGGCGTCAAGCGGGTCACGGCCGAGGTCGTGTACCAGGACGGGGAGGAACAGTCCCGCACCATCCTGTCCGAAGAGGTGACCAAGGCGCCGGTCAACAGGGTAACAGTGGTTGGCGCCCGGAAATTCAACGTCAATATCAAGCCCGGCAGCGGAGAGGCCACCGGTAAGTTCATCTGGCCGCTGCCCGCCTGCAAAAACATCACCAGCGGGTACGGCTATCGGAGCGGGAGGCTGCATAAGGGCATCGATATCAATGGAGGCGGCGTCGCCGGAAAGCCGATTATAGCCGCCGACGGCGGCACCGTCGTCGAGGTGAACAAGAGCGGCTGGGGCGGCGGCTTGGGCCTGTATGTGATCATCGATCACGGCGGCGGATACCGCACCACCTACGCCCATTGCAGCTATGTGGCGGTGGATAAGGGGCAGAAGGTATCCCAGGGACAGGAAATCGCCCTGGTGGGGGATACCGGCGACAGCACCTGTAACCATCTGCATTTCGAAATCCGCATCGATGGAAAGCCGGTCGATCCGGTACCTTATGTGCGGTGAACACAGCTTAATCAGCGGGAGGCCGTCGGCCTCCCGCTTCCGCTTATCTAAAAAATTAGGTAAAGACGGGTTTCTTTGACAAGCGGAAACAAAAGTGAGAAATGTGTTCTGCGAGCGAACCATTGTTGCGCGGAGAGGGGGTGCCGCCTCCACCACACGCCCCACAGGGATTCCAGTCGAGATTTATATAAGCTTCCCGCTTTCCCTAAGGATGATAGGGTGATTGCCAGATTGATAAAAAAAGGGTATACTAAAGGAAATACACCGCCCGGTCGCCGGAGCGGGAAAGGCGGTCCCCTATGCCCAGCATCAAGAGTATGCTTCTCAGCGGTACGATGAAAAGCGTCAAGCCCTTTATAACCGGCATGAATATCCCCGGCCAGCGCAAGGGGATGGATCTGCTGCGGTATATCCATCCCAAAGCCAAGGACGTGACGCTCAAGCCTGCGGCTGAGGACTGCCCTTTGCCCGGCAAATGGGCGATCCCCGAGGATATGACGGCGGGAAAAATGGTCCTGTATACCCACGGCGGCGCCTATGTCTCCGGCTCGCCCGCCACCCATGAGCCGATTATATGCCGTCTGGCGGAAAAATGCGGAGTGGCGGTTTTCGCCTACGATTACCGACTGGCGCCGGAGCATCCCTATCCCGCCGCGCTGGAGGACGCCCTTTCGGTGTACGGCTATATCCGAAGCCTGGGCTACGCCCCGGGTGACATCGCCCTGTGCGGGGATTCCGCCGGCGGTGGTCTGACTCTGGCGCTGACCATGGCTCTGCGGGACAGGGGGGAGCCGGTGCCGGGAGCGGTGGCGGTCATTTCTCCCTGGACCGATCTCACGGAAAGTGCGGATTCCCACTTCACCAACGGGGAGCTCGATCCCCTGATCTCCAGCGAAGAGCTGCGGGAAACGGCGCTGCTTTATGCGGGCGGCCATGATCTCCGCGAGCCGTATATCTCCCCGCTGTATGGGGACTTCACCGGCTTTCCGCCCACCCTCGTCCACGTGGGAACCAACGAGGTGCTGCTTGACGATTCCCGGAACCTGGCCCGGGAGATGGATAAGCAGGGGGCCGATGTCGATATCGACATCTACGAGGGGATGTGGCATGTCTGGCATCTGTACGATATCCCCGAGGCCCGTGCCGCGGTTGCCAAAATCAGTTGGTTTATCCGGACCAATCTGGAGATAGGCGGGATGAAAAGGCGAACCGTCCGTCCGGGGGCGAGATACCGCCATTTCAAGGGCAAGGATTACCGCGTTTTATATGTGGCCCGTCACAGCGAAACGCTGGACGAGATGGTGGTATATCAGCAGCTTTATGGGGAACGGGGCGTCTGGGTCCGTCCGCTGGATATGTTCCTGGAGACGGTGGAGCGGGACGGCAGGCAGGTTTACCGCTTCACCGAGGTGGAGGATGAGGAACAGGCCGACTAGTCGATAGAAGCAGGCAATTTCCATCATGCTGAGAGGGGAGGCGGCCGGAGTGAATGGTTTCGCGGACCAACGGAAAAAAAGCTGGTTGTCTCTGGATAATTCGGCCAAGATATATCCCGCCGTCATGTCCCACAGTTGGGCCGCGGTGTTCCGGGTCAGCATAACCCTGACGGAGCCCATTGTTCCCGCGATTCTGCAGCAGGCGCTGGAGGACACGGTGGCCCGCATTCCCAGCTTCAGCCTGGCGCTGCACAAGGGACTGTTCTGGTATTATTTGGACGCCAACGAATCACCGCCCCGGGTGGAGCCGGATGTCGTCAACCCCTGCAAGAAAATAGACAAGCGGGAGAACGACGGTTATTGCTTCCGGGTGCGATATTATGGCTGCCGTATCGCGGTGGAGCTGTTTCATTCCCTGGCGGACGGCACCGGCGCTATGATCTTTCTGAAAACGCTGGCCGCCCGCTATCTCCAAAAGCTGGGCCATCCGATTCCGGCCGGAGACGGCGTGCTTTGCTGCGACGATCCGCCCCGTCCCGAGGAGATGGAGGACAGCCACGTGAAATACGCCCGCTTCCAGCATATTGAAAGCCGGCGGGAGGAGGAAGCCTACCATCCCCGGGTGACCAGAGAGCCGGTGCACACCCTGAACATCATCACCGGCGTCATGCCGGTGGAGCAGGTCCATGCCCGGGCGCGGGAGATGGGGGTGACGGTCAACGAATATCTTGCGGGAGCTCTCTGCTATGCCTTTTATCAGCGGCAGAAGGCCGAACAGATCCGGCATCCCCGCCCGGTGAAGATCAGCGTCCCCATCAATATGCGCGCCTTTTACCCTTCCGAGACGGTGCGGAATTTCTCCCTCTTTGTCAACCCGGGCATCGACCCGCGCTACGGGGACTATACCTTTGAGGAAACGGTGACGCATATACACCATTTCATGCGGCTGCGGCTGAATGAAAAATATCTCAACGCGGTTCTGTCGGCCAATGTCGGCAATGAAACCAACAAGGCCATGCGAGCCGTCCCCCTTTTCCTCAAGAATTTTGTCATGGGTCTGGCTTACCGGCTGTATGGGGAAAGCCGGTACAGCATCGGCTTTTCCAATCTGGGAATCATGAAGGTCCCGCCCGCCATGACGCCCTTTGTGGAGCGGTTCGATTTCCTCATGGGGCCGCCCCGGTTCAACGCCCACGGCGCCACGGCGGTCAGCTATGACGGCAAGCTGGTTTTCTCCCTCGTCAATGTGTGCGAGGAAACGGAAATTGAACGGCTTTTCTTCACCGAGCTTGTCCGGCGCGGTATCCATGTGACCCTGGAAAGCAATCACGGGTGACACTCCTTCGGAAAGGATGAATTTGCATGTCGTATTGCGTCAATTGCGGCGTGGAGCTGGCCCCCTCCGAGCACGAATGCCCCCTCTGCCACACCGAGGTGGTCAATCCCCGCCAGCCCTTCGATCCCAAGGCTCCGAGGCCCTTTCCCAACCGGCTCGATTTATTCGAGCCGGAGGATAACCGGGGCTTTACCGCCGCTATCCTCACCCTTCTCCTCGCTCTGCCCGCCGCTGTCTGTCTGGCCTGCGACGTGGCCTATACCCGGGGGGCGGGCTGGTCGATGCTGGTTATCGGGGCTATGGCCATGCTGTGGGTGTTTATCATCCCCGCCCTGTTCATCCGCCGTCACGCCGTACTCTTCCTGGGGATACTGGATACGGCTGCGGTGCTGGGATATCTATGGATTGTGGAGCGGTATGCCGCCCACGGACAATGGTATCAAAAGCTGGCTGTTCCTCTGGTGGTGCTGCTGGATGTCCTTTTTGTCGCCGACTATCTGTTGCTGACGAAGGTGGTACGGGGCCGGTTCCGTCAGGCGGCTCTGGCGGTGGGAACGGTACCGCTGCTTCTGTTCGGCATAGAATGTAGTGTGGATTATTTCCTGGGTGGGGAGATTTCCCTTCTCTGGTCCTATTTCGTGGCGATTCCCTGTGTGCTTCTGGCCCTGCTGCTGCTGGTGCTGGACCGGCGGGAACGGTTCAAGCAGCAGATGAAAAAGCGGCTGCACATGTAAGGAGGAGATTCCGGATGAGTCCATCGCATAAAGGCCGGACAGCGGCCCTGCTGGCAGCCCTGCTCCTGTTCTTGTCCGGCTGTACCCCCGGCGCCGGGGAGGCCGGTTCCCGCGCTGCGGGTTCCGATCCGCTGCCCTCGCGCAATGTTTTTGAGGAGGCGGACAATGCCGCTTTCACGAAGGTGTATTGCGCCATGGACGGAGGCGGTTTTGTCTCCGAGGATACCGTTTTCATCACCCGGGTATGGGATGCCCTCAACGCCCAAATCTGGCAGGAAACCGACAGGGCGGGGACAGGTGAACCCCTGACGCTGCAGTTTTATCGGGAAAACGACAGCCGCAACTTCCTGCTGACCGCGGACGGGGGGATGCTTTATACCGACGAAACCGGAAAGGAACGGTATTTTGCAGGCTCCAGTCTCGTATACCAGTCGCTGGCTACCCTGCTGAGCGAGCATTGTAAGGAGAATATTCTCACGCTCAACGAGGTCTGGGACCGGGCGCTGGAATGCCCGGCGCTGACGGTTCGCATCCTGCCGGAGGAAACCGTCCGCCCCATGACGGAGACGGAAAGAGCGGCCGTCCGCCGGGCGGTACAGGATTTTACCGGCTGGACCGGAATCAAAAGAGAGGAAGCGCGACCGCGGTACGGCGTCGCTTTCGAGGCGTCGGAGGAGGGACTGAACGTTCAGCTCTGTGTTTTCGCCGAGGGCAATATCATCGGTGTGGATTGCGACGCGGCACAGGGCAGCCTGCACGCGGATTATGAGGTGGGCATTCGTGTTATCGAGCGGCTGAACGAAGCGCTGCAGGGATCGGGCGGCGGTGCGGGAG
>CAKTXU010000102.1 GCA_934630995.1 uncultured Eubacteriales bacterium | reverse complement strand
GGTCGAACCCCGTATAGTACATGCAGGTGGAAAGCGTGCCGGGCGTTGGATAAAAATCCTGCACCTGTTCCGGACGCTGTCCGGTATGCTTTAAATATTCCGCAAGCTCCACAGCCGCGGAAAGGTCGCTGCCCGGATGGCTGGAAATCAGATAGGGAACGAGGTACTGTTCCTTGCCGAGTTCCTGATTGATTCGTTTATATTTTTCACAAAACGCATCGTAGACATCGCGTCCCGGCTTGCCCATGACGGCGAGCACCTTCGGGCTGACGTGCTCCGGCGCGACTTTGAGCTGGCCGCTGACGTGATACTGACACAGCTCGCGGAGAAACGCATCGGATTTGTCGGCCATGATGTAGTCATAACGCAGACCGGAACGCACAAACACTTTTTTAACCTTGGGCAAGGCGCGCACCTCGCGAAGCAGCTTGATGTAATCCGTGTGATCGACGACCATATTCGGGCAGGGCTTGGGGAACAGGCACTGGCGGCCTGCGCACGTGCCGACTTTGAGCTGCTTATCACAGGCGGCGCGGCGGAAATTGGCCGTGGGGCCGCCCACGTCGTGAATATATCCCTTAAAGCCGGGAATCCGGGTCAGCAGCTCCGCCTCCCGGACCACCGAGTCCTCGCTGCGGCAGGCTATCTGCCGTCCCTGATGATAGGCCAGGGACCAAAAATTGCAGGCGCCGAAGCAGCCACGGTTGTGGATGATGGAAAACCGTACCTCCTCGATGCCGGGCACCCCGCCCGCCGCCTCATAGGAGGGATGGTACGCCCGCATATAAGGCAGCTCGTATACCGCGTCGAACCGTTCCGTGGAAAGTGGCGGCATGGGCGGATTCTGCACCACTATTTGATAACCGTGACGCTGGATAATCGTTTTGCCGCGCACAGCGTCCTGCTCATCCTGCTGTATCCGGCAGGAGACGGCATATTGCCGCTTGCCCGCCTCCGTCGGCGGAGAAACCAGCTCAAAGGAGGGACACTCCGCGCAGGGGCGGGGCGTATATTCCCGGACAGGCACACAAAAGCAGGTTCCCCTGATGTCGGTGATAGCGGAAGCCGGCTCCCCGGCAGCCAGCCGACGGGCGATTTCGACGTTCTGGTTCTCCCCCATGCCGAACACCAGGAGATCGGCTCCGCTGTCGATAAGGATCGAGGGCCGCACCTCGTCGTCCCAGTAATCATAATGGGCGAACCGGCGCAGGGACGCCTCCAGTCCGCCGATAATCTGCGGGGTATCGGGGTAAAGCCCCCGCAGGCGGCGACAGTAGGCCGTCACCGCCCGATCGGGACGGGCACCCGCCTTTCCTCCCGCGGTATAGGCGTCATCGCTGCGCCGCCTCTTAGCGGCGGTATAATGAGCCACCATGGAATCGATATTTCCCCCGGTGATAAAAAAGCCCAGCCGGGGCTGGCCGAAGCGGGTGTAATCGGCATCTGACCGAGGCTGGGAGAGAATGCAGACGCGGTATCCCTCCGCCTCCAAAACCCGGGATATAATAGCCGCCCCGAAGCTGGGGTGATCCACATAGGCATCCCCGGTCACCACGACGATATCCGGTTCCTTCCATCCGAGGGCGGCCATTTCTTCTGCTGTCAACGGTAAAAACGGCATGGTATCTCCTTCACCGGATACATCCGGCGGTCATTTTTTTCGCAGCTTCTCCTCCAGCCGCCGGATACGTTCCCGGCGGGCGGTGGTTTCCGCCTCATCCAGGCGGTAGGCCTCCCCCTCGCGGCAGAGGACATCGCCCTCCCGCACCCCGGCAGGCAACCCGCTCCGCGCCGTCGTAAAGGTGTGCTCATCGTCATCCACCAGGACGGCCACCTCTTCTTCGAAGCGGTCGATAGCGTAATAGTTCGGGCTCATGCCGCTGCTCCTCCTTTTTCAGTTGTAAAGGACAAAGACTGTCCATCCGTGACAGCCACAATCGTGCCGTGGACATCGCTGCGGAAGGCCCTGACCCCAGCCTCCTCCAGCCGATCCAGGACCGCCTTGTGGGGATGGCCGTAGGAATTGCCCGCGCCGCAGGTAATGAATGCACCGGCGGGGTGAACAGCGGTCAGGAGCTTCGCGGTGGTGGAGGAGCTGCTGCCGTGATGACCCGTTTTGAGTACATCGGCGGACAAATCCGCGCCCGATTCCAGCAGGGCGGCCTCCGCCTCCTTTTCCGCATCTCCCATAAAGAGGAATTTGCGGCTGCCGAAGGTGACCTTGCAGACCACCGACTGGTTGTTTTTCTCTTCGAAATCCGCTGCAGGCCCCAGAATATCCACACGGGCCTCTCCCAACGGGTAAGACGCTCCCGGTGACGCCTCCGTAATGGCTATCCCCTTGTCATCCAACGCTTCCAGTAAGCGCAGGTAGGTGGAGGTCGTGGGCGTGGAGCCTTCCGGCATGAAGGCCATGAGGAAGGCTTCGACAGGCAGGGCCTCAATAACGGTTTTCATGCCGCCGATGTGATCCGCATCCGCATGAGTGGCTATGACCATTTCCAGCTTCTCCACCCCATGGGCGCGCAGATAGGACACCACTGTTTCCCCATCATCCCGCTCCCCGGCGTCGATAAGCATGGCGTGGGAGCCGTTGCGTATCAAGAGGGAATCGGCGTTGCCCACATCGATGACATGAACCTCCAGCTCCGAATCCAGCGGCTCGCCCGGCGCACCGGAGGACAATCCCACCATCTCGAACAGTTCCTGCCAGGTGGGCAGAAAAGGATTCTTCAGCCGGCCGCTCAAGGTCACTAAAATGCAGAATGCCGCAAGGACGCTGCTGAGGATTACCAGACTCCAAAACCGTATCCGTTTGGCTCGTTTGGCTTTCCTGCTTATACGCTTCGCCATCGGTCTTCCTCCTCTCTGCTTGGTCTCATTTTAGCGCCGACGCACCAAAACAAGTCTATACGCAGAGTCAGGGGACGACACATCATTTTCATCATGCGTCATCCCCTTTTAAGCCAAATTTTCAGACGGTAAAAATGAGCATCGGCTCGGCAGCCGTCAGTACGTGCCGGTATTCCAGGCTCAATCCCTCCGGCTTTTTCACCGCGTAATACTGCACCGCGGTACAGGTTTTTCCCGTATCAATGGACTGGGGCAGCTTTTCCGTGTCGGCCCGTTCGGCAAAGGCCGCGGGCTGTCCGTCCTTTTCCCGCAGAAGGAGCTGTACACTGCTTACCAGCATACCGTCTTCGATATCCGAATTTTCATACGTATACGTCACCGCCACAATCTGAAGGGATGCGGAGGATTCCTCCAGCTGTTCGCCCACAGGAACAATACTATCGACGGTCAAATAGCCGACCGTCTTTTCAGCGCCGTTTTCCAGAACGGTAACGGGCGCCTTCTCCCCTATCTTGTACGTCTTGGCCGGCTCCTCCGGCCGGCTTTCCTCTTGTACCGGCGCCTGTGCACAGCCGGCCAGGACGAGCGACAGGCCTATGGCACACAACCCGGCAAGCCGTTTCCGCATCGTCATCGATATCCTCTCCCTTGTTCGTCGTTCACATTGTATTATTTTACCGCAGCCGGGATGTAATTGCAAGCTACAGCATCCTGGTTTCATTGATGATCAATTCAAAATTAAGGCCCAGGAAATCCGCGGCCTCCCTGCATAAGGTCATGCGGGTGAGGAATATCTCAAAATAGTCCATCACAGCACAGATGGAGGTGTCGATATGGATGACGAGGGTAATGATGCCCTCCTCTTTTTTCACCTGGAGGGAGGAATCCACCGCCGCATAGTTCACCCGATCATGAATATCGAAATCCCGATGCTCCAGCGGCGTCCGGACCCGGCTGCGTCGCACGTCGCTCTTATCCGCCAATATCAAGGCGGCGGACAACGGCGTGACGGCGGCGGCCGTCTTTTCATCATGATTGCCGATGGCGGTGACAATGGCCGTCACCTCATGGGGCTCCATCCCCAGACCGCGGAGAATATCAAATGCCAGCAGCGCCCCGGACATGGCGTGGTTTACCCGGTTGACGGCGTTGCCGATGTCATGAATAAAGCCTGCGATGCGGGCCAGCTGGCAGGTTCGTTCGTCATATCCCAGCGTCTCCAAGATATCACCGGATACCTTGGCGGTCAGCCCCGCGTGGGCATAGCCGTGATCTGTAAACCCCAACACGCCAAGCGCCTCGTTGCCCGCTTCGATGAGCGCGCGTATCTCCGGATTGTGCCGGATATCGTCCAGTTGCAGCATGGGTTTGTCCCCTTTCATAAGCGTACTTATTGTACCCGTTTTTACATGGCCTTGCAAGAAAAATTTCCTCTTCTTCCGCCTTCTTTGCGAAAATACCGTCATATCTTGTATAGACGGAAATCTTTGTGCTATAATCAACACAGTCCGCCATTGGTCTCTAAACAGTATCATTTAAGGAAGGGACGACCGCTTCATGCTTCTCACTTTAGATATGGGCAACACCAACATCACCATCGGGGTTTTTGACGGAGAAAAGTTGATATTTGAATCCCGTGTGGCCACCGACAGGACGAAAATGGAGGATCAATACGCGGTGGAGTTCATGGATATCTTCCGTCTGTACAAGGTGGATGTCCATGAATTTGAGGGAGCCATTATCAGCTCGGTAGTGCCGCCTCTGGATACAGCCATCCGCCGCGCGGTTAAAAAGGTGACGGGGATGACGCCCATCATAGTGGGGCCCGGCACGAAAACCGGTATCAACATCCGCATAGACAATCCCGCCCAGCTGGGCGCGGATCTGCTGGTGGGGGCAGTGGCGGCCGTGTCGCAATACGGCGCGCCCTGCATCATCTGGGATTTGGGCACCGCCACCACCGTGTCGGTAATCGACAGGGACGGACACTTCCGCGGAGGCGCTATTATGGCGGGGCTGGGCACCTCCCTGGATTCCCTGATTTCCCATGCCTCCCTGCTGCAACGTATCAGCATCGAAGCGCCCCCCCACGTGATCGGTTCCAACACCATCGAGTCCATGCAATCGGGGGCGGTGTTCGGCACAGCGGCCATGCTGGAGGGGATGTGCGACCGCATTGAGGCGGAGCTCGGCTATCCGGCAACCGTGGTGGCCACCGGCGGCCTGGGCCGCGAGATTGTTCCATACTGCAGCCGCCCCATCCAATACGACGACGATTTGCTGCTGGTCGGCCTGCGGCTGGTTTATGAAAAGAACAAAAAATGAATTCTTCATATGAGCTATCCGATCAAATCCTTTCCGCTCTTTGGTCTAGTTTATCTTGTGTTTTCTTGGTGTACATGATATGATATTTATGGTATATCACCGGCTCAACGCCGCATCAGGGCAAACGACGAAGCAGCCCCCGGCGCTTCAGTCCACACCCGTGGCGGGGAGAGGTGTTCAGATACATAAATCTGCGCTGTATCCAATTGAACGGAACAGCAGCAAGGAGAGATGCCAAATGCAATCCTACTTGAAAAAGATCCTCTTTTTGTGTTCATTCGCCTCTCTGCTGACGATTGAAGTGGTTTTCTGCTTCACCCCGCTGGGTTCCATCCCGGTCGGCCCCATCGTCGCCACCCTGGCCATGATTCCGGTCATCATCACCGCCATCATGCTGGGTACGGCGGCCGGCGCCGCCATGGGGGCTATCGCGGGTTTGTTCAGCTTTATCGTGTTCAGCTTCATCACCCCCGGTCCCACCGCCTTTTTATTTACCCCTCTCATTGAGCCGGGAAACGGCTGGAGCCTCGTCATTTGCTTTGTTCCCCGCATTCTGGTCGGCGTGGTCACGGGACTGTCCTATCGGTTTTTCAGTACCCGGAAGGGCCAGGGCTGGCGTCATCCCGCCGTGATGTACGGCGTCAGCAGCGTCCTTGGCAGCCTAACCAACACCTTCCTGGTCCTGGGGGGGATCTGGCTCTTTTTCGGGCCGGAATATGCGGCTGCCAACGGCACCACTTTCGGCTTACTTGCCGGAGTGATGGGACTTGTCGTCCTCACCAACGGCATTCCGGAGGCCATCGTCAGCTTTCTCGCCGGGGTTGGGGTTTGCACACCTATGAAAAAGCTCGTGGCTAAAGGCGGCTTCTGATGTAGTATTGCTAATCGGCAGGAGGTATGGTGGATGGAACTCAATCCAAAAACCATGAAAAAACTGGCGCTGCTCATCGCCTTCGGCATCATTCTTTTTTTGGGTCTGAGCAACCTGAACCCCATTCTCGCTTTTGTGGGGGTTCTTTTTCGGCTGTTGTTCCCCTTCCTGCTGGGACTGTGCATCGCCTTTGTTCTCAACGTCCCTATGCGGTTTCTGGAAAAGCTGATTTTCGGGGCTCCCGACGCGCCCCAGGGAAAAATCAAGGCCAAAATCCGGCGTCCGCTGAGCCTGCTGCTGACGCTGGTGCTGGTGCTGGGGATCATCGTGGTGGTGATGTTCCTGGTCATTCCTGAGCTCGGACGCACCCTCGCCTCTCTGGCCAACCAGATTCCGGTATTCGTTTCCTCTCTGCAGAGCTGGCTAAACGGTCTGGCCGATAAATATCCGGACATCTACGCTCAATTGAACAGCCTGGAAATCAACTGGCAGGACATCGGCACCAAGCTGGCGGCATTTTTGCAGGATAAGGCGGGCGATATGGTCAATTTCACCATGGGTGCCGTCACCAACGCGGTATCCTCCAT
>CAKTXU010000101.1 GCA_934630995.1 uncultured Eubacteriales bacterium | reverse complement strand
GCCGGGAATCCCGGGGGAAGAGCGGGAGGTGCGGCTGGAGCTGAAGCTGCTGGCCGACGTGGGGCTGGTGGGCTTTCCCAATGTGGGAAAATCCACCCTGGTTTCGGTGGTCAGCGAGGCCAAGCCAGAAATCGCCAACTATCACTTTACCACTGTTACCCCCGTGCTGGGGGTGGTCCGGGTGGCGGAGGGAAGCTCCTTCGTGATGGCGGATATCCCGGGCATCATCGAGGGCGCCAGCGAAGGGGTCGGTCTGGGCCACGAATTTCTGCGCCATGTGGAGCGCTGCCGGCTGCTTATCCACGTCGTGGATGTTTCGGGCAGCGAGGGGCGGGATCCTCTGGAGGATTTTGAGGTGATCAACCGGGAGCTTCAGCGCTTTGAGCCCGCGCTGGCCGCCCGGCCCATGCTGGTGGCGGGAAACAAATGTGATCTGGCCTCCGACGAGGCGGTGGAGGCCTTCGCCGCCGCGGTCAGGGAGAGGGGATATGAATTCTTTCCCCTGATGGCGGCTATTGCCCACGGCACCGACGCTTTGGTGAAGCGCTGCGCTGCCCTGTTGGCGGCCCTGCCCCCGCTAATGGCCTTCGAGCCGGAACCGGAACCCCTGCCCGACCTGCGGGAAGGGGGAGAGAGGCAGGTAAGCGTCACCCGGCAGGAGGGGATATATATCGTCGAGGGAGACTGGCTGCTGCCGGTCATGCGGGGCATCAATTTTGACGATTATGAGAGCCTGCAGTATTTCGAGCGGGTGCTCCAGTCCACCGGCGTCATCCGGGCGCTGGAGGAAGCGGGCTGCACGGAAGGCGATACGGTGAGTCTGTACGATTTTGAATTTGATTTTGTAAAGTAGGGGGTAGACGGAAATTCTTGAGGAGGCGCGGTATGGATTTGACGTTTCCGGCGGCGCAAGGGAAGTTTACCTTTCGCGTTGGGGCGATTATTGTTCATGACGGGAAGATCCTGATGGTAAAAAACACACGGGCATCCTATTACTACAGCGTGGGCGGCCGCGTGAAATTCAATGAAACCTGCGCCGCGGCGGTGGTCAGGGAGGTCAGGGAAGAGCTGGGGTTCGACATGGAGATAGATTATCCGGCCTTCCTTCACGAAAACCTGTTTGACGACAGAGACACGGGAGAACACTTCCACGAGATAGCCCTGTATTATGTGATGAAACCGCTGCGGGATTACAGCGGTATCGTCTGTCGTTCGTTTGTGGAGGCGGACGGGGCGGAGGAGGCCCTGGAGTGGCTTTCGATAGACGAGCTCTCATTGTATCCGGCCTACCCGTCGTTTTTTGCCTCTGAATTGAAAACACTGCGGCGGGAGCTTAAGCATATCGTTTAAAAGAGGAACAGATAGCGCAAGAGGATTGGAAGGAGGGACGGCCATGGGCCGTTTGGTGCCTGACGAGGCGGATTTGCGGGGGATGAGTCCCCTGACCCTGGCCTTTGTGGGGGACGGCGTATATGAGCTGATGGTCAGGGAACGGCTGGCTTGTGCGGCTAACCGGCCTGCCGGGGCTCTACATAAAGCGGCGGTGGCCCTGGTGCGGGCGGAGGCCCAGGCCGAGGCGGCCGAACGGCTGATGCCCCTGCTGACCGAAACGGAGACGGCGGTGTTCCGCCGGGGACGCAATGCCCACACGGCTCGTAACAGCGAGGAATATCACAAGGCGACGGGGCTGGAGGCATTGTTCGGATATTTGTATCTGGCGGGAGAAACAGAACGCCTGCGGCGTTTATTTGCGGTCATAACGGGGGATACTGATTAGGTCTGGTACGCTGGAAAGGAGGCGGGGCCTTTGAAGAGCCGGAAAAAGAGCGGCGGGCATCAGTTTGCCAAACGTACCGCACTCGACGGCGGCGCATATCTGCTGGGCAGTATCTGCTATGCCCTGTCGGTGAATATTTTCACCGCGCCCAATCAGATTGCGCCCGGCGGGGTAACCGGCGCCTCCACTCTGCTCAATTACCTATTTCACCTGCCTATCGGCCTCATGATTCTGGTCATCAACATTCCTCTGCTGCTTGCCGCCTGGCGGCGGCTGGGAAAGGAATTCACCGTCCGGACGGCTGTGGTGACCGTGCTGTCCTCGGTCATCATCGACGGCGCAGCCCCTTTTCTGCCCGCCTTCCGGGGGGATACGATTTTGGTGGCTCTTTTCGGCGGCGTGTTGGCCGGGGCCGGGCTGGGGCTCATCTATATGCGGGGGGCCACCACCGGAGGGAGCGAAATCGTCGCACGCCTGCTGGAGAGGAAATTCCGCCACATTCCCATCGGCAGGCTTATCCTGCTGGTGGACGCGGTGGTGGTGGGGGCGTCGGCCATCGTCTACCGCAATGTGGAGAGCGCCCTTTATGCGATGGTGCTGATATTCGTATCCAGCAGTGTGATGGACGCCCTGGTATATGGCGGCGACGCGGGGAAGATGCTGCTCATCATGACCAAAAAGGAACGGGAGGTTGCCGACCGTATTCTGGCGGAGATGGAGCGAGGCGTCACCATGCTCAATGCTACCGGCGCCTATACCGGGGACGATCGGAGGGTGCTTCTCTGTGCGGTGCGACGGTCTGAGGTATACAAGCTGCGCACCCTGGTGGCGGATCTGGATCCCGATGCGTTCATCATCGTCGCCTCCACCGATGAGGTCCTGGGCGAGGGCTTCAAGACGCCCGGAGATAAATAGGGGTATTTATACGGATGGGATACTATTAATATAAATATACGAAAAACCGAGCTTCTGCCGCATGGCAAAAGCTCGGTTTCAGCTTGTTAAAGAAGTCACACGCGTAAGAGCGGGGTTATCCCTCTTCCCAGTCACGGGTCCGCGATACGGCTTTATGCCAGCGGTTCAGCCGCGAAGCCCGGTCCGCCGCATCCATTTGGGGAGTAAAGCGCGTATCCAGCTCCCACTGGCTGCGCAGCTGGGCGGGACCGTCCCATACCCCCGCAGCCAGTCCCGCCAAGGCGGCAGCGCCCAGGGCGGTGGTTTCCCGCACGACGGGACGCAGGACATCACAGCCCAGCATATCGGCCTGGAATTGCATCAGAAAATTATTGGCGCTGGCGCCGCCGTCCACCCGCAGGGAACGCAAGGGTATACCGGTGTCGGCGGACATGGCGTCGGCGAGGTCCCGTGTCTGATAAGCAATGGATTCCAGAGCGGCCCGGACGATATGGCTTTTACCCGCTCCCCGTGTTAGACCCAGGATTGCGCCGCGGGCGTACATGTCCCAATAAGGCGCGCCCAGGCCGGTAAAGGCGGGAACCACCACCAGGCCGCCGCTGTCGGGCACCTGGGAGGCGAAATATTCGCTTTCGGCGGCGTTTTCAATCAGGCCCAGTTCGTCCCGCAGCCATTGGATTACCGCGCCCCCCACGAAGACGCTGCCCTCCAGCACATATTCCGGGGCACCGGCACATGTCCCGGCCGACAGGGTGGTTATCAGGCCGTTTTTGCTTTTGGGTTTGTCCCGGCCGCTGTTCATGAGCAGGAAGCAGCCGGTGCCGTAGGTGTTTTTGATATCGCCCTTTTCAAAGCAGGTCTGTCCAAACAGCGCCGCCTGCTGATCGCCCGCTGCCGCTGCCAGAGGGATATCCACCCCTTCCAGCCGTGTGGTGCCGTAGAGATGGGAAGATGGGTATACGGAGGGAAGCATACAGCGAGGAATATCCAATTCGTATAATATATTGTCATCCCAATCCAGGGTTTCAATATCGAACAGCATGGTGCGGGAGGCGTTGGTATAGTCGGTGGCATGAACCTTGCCGTCTGTAAGACGCCACAGAAGCCAGGTATCCACCGTACCGAAGAGCAGTTCCCCGCGGCGGGCCCGTTCCCGGGCACCCGGGACGTTGTCCAGCAGCCATTTCACCTTGGTGGCGGAGAAATAGGCGTCGATGCGAAGGCCGGTATGGGTGCGGAGGTACTCCTCGCAGCCGTCGGCTATCATACGCTCGCATTGGGGAGCGGTGCGGCGGCACTGCCAGACAATGGCATTGTGGATAGGCCTGCCTGTCCGCCTATCCCAGACGATGGTGGTTTCGCGCTGGTTGGTGATGCCGATAGCCGCCACCTCGGAGGCGGCTATCCCGCTTTCCCGCAGCACCCGGGTCATTACCTCGGTCTGAGAGCCAATGATTTCCTCCGCATCGTGCTCCACATAGCCGGCCTGGGGATAGATTTGCGTGAATTCCTTCTGAGCGGCAGCCACCGGATGCTGGCAGGCGTCGAAAAGGATGGCGCGCGAGCTGGTGGTACCCTGGTCCAGGGTGAGAATGTAGGGCTTACGCGGCATGAAGGTCCCTCCTTTTTATAATGCGTGTCGGGGGATTATCGGACAAAAAGAGGAAACGTCGCTCGTGAGACGGATTTTCCGTCAGTGAGTGGCCTTACGCGCCTGCTTATACCGATACATCGCCTGATCCGCCGCAGAGATTAGTTTTTCCATGTCGTCCATGGCGGCGCTGTCATAAAAGGCGTAACCGGCGCTCAGGGAAAGGGGAACGGGAAGGCTGTGCTTACCCGCGTTTTCCACCGCAGTGTGCAGTACCTTAACCGCCTGCTCGGCGTCTGACTGTGTGCCCTCCAGAACTACGGCGAACTCATCTCCATCATACCGTGCCAGGAAGGCTATAAGCGTGTATGCGAAGCCCAAGCCGTATTGCAGGAAGAAGAAGGTACCGCGCCGGTAATGGTTTTGGGCGTCGACGGTAAATATGACGCCCGTCCAAAGGGTGGAGAGCAGCACCGCCAAAAATGCCCACAGAGGGATGGAGAAAAGCAGGCAAAAGCGGCGCCTGCGGGAAAAATTCTGACCGTCATACAGCTTCCCGTCCACGGAGACAAGGTAGAAAAATGCGATGAGCTCGGTAAGTAAAAAATACAGGATGTTGAGAATCCAGAGAAGGGGACGGCCTGCGCAGCCCGATTCTTAAGTGGTCTGCCGGCGTTGCTTTCCGCTTCCAGCAGTTCCACCACAAAGCGGATGCTCCTGCAACCGGAGCAGGTTCGCAGTATTGCACAGGAGGGAAAACAGGGGATAAGGCCTTTGTTCGCTGTCCGCCGTATTATTGGAACTATCGTATCACAAATTAAAGGAATATACTATAGGGAATGAAGGCTTGACTCATAAAAGCCGGATAGATGGGCGGATAATGGGTTTGGAATGGCGTGTTTTGCAGGGTGGCGGTGTTTTGTGGTATAATACCCTCACGCCGTAAGCCGAAGCCTTGCGCAGCAAGCCTTTGGACGGCTGAGAGAACATTGAACCACTCCGAAACGGTCAGAGCCGTTTCGGATCAAGGAGGGCTTCGCACTTCGTGGGCCGCTTTGTGGTATATAGAATTCTCTATACAGGTGCGTGATAATATGGAAAGCATAAGGAGGGGACGGCATGGGAATTTCCTGGAGCGGAATGCGAAAAATATTGGAACAGGAAACGGTATGAAGCGTGGAGCGAAATCAACGCAGAAGCTGGCAGGAAAACCAGCTATTTGGAATCCGGCACGCTAATGGAATTAGGCGCGCTCAACAAGGGCGGCTTTGACCAATTTGCTTTTTATGCCGCCTTTTATGCCTATCAAAACAACAGCATAGAGGAGAGCCTGCTGTCTCTCGATCCAGTGGTGCGGCTATTCGCGATTATGGATAAACGGGTGGGAAAACGACGGTTGCAGTCTTTGGATATTACCAGTCAGCCCGGGTGGTTACAAATGTTCTATCGTTTGCGCTTGGAGGCGGACGGAATACAGTAAATAAAAAAGAGCTAACGGATTTCCATGTCAGTTAGCTCTTCATCACGTATAACAACCGCAGTCTGAAAGCTGATAACCATGTGGGAGCAGCCACCCAACCGGAAAAGCCCTATGCGTACGTCTCCTGCTTCCAACTTGTTTAAAATAACATTACTTAATGAGTCTATGGATTTTATCCCATATTTTTAAATTTTCGGTATTCAGCGAAGCCGCTGCTTGTGAGTAATACATTTCAATTTGGAATAGGTTTAACACCTGCAGAGTTATTACACATATATTTTCTACTCTCATATACAAATCGGATAGCGGTTTTGAATATTTGTCTACAAAACTCTGCATTAGTTTTGTATCCTGATCGGCAAATGTATATATGTAGTCATCCGCATTCAAAAATAAATTCAGCGAGCTTTTGGCGGGGTGTGTTACTTCACATAAATCTCCATAACATTCATACAGATTGAGGGATTTTAAATTTTTACTCTCCATGTATGCTTTGGCTGATTTAGGAGAATATATCCGTCCGGCCTCTTGGCTTTGTCTGCTAGCTTCCTGGAAGTGCAGTAATATATTTTCTAATTCTTCAAAACCAATGATGGAATCCGTTATTTCGCCCTTTACAGCCTTACTCATTAGCTTAAAATTTTCTGCCAAAGTTAGCGGTATACATTCTAGTGCATCATAATAATCGGTTGCCGCTTCTAAGAAGCCTCTGATAGAAGAGCAGAACAAAATATAATTGTTAGTTGATACTCCGCTACAGACCCCATCAAGCCATTTTTGCTGCCTAAAATATCCTGTTAGAGAAGCCAGATAGATTCTTTGCAATATCTCCATACAATAATATTGGTTTGTCCAGCCGGGGCCATTTTTGAGCGCCTCCGAGATAA
>CAKTXU010000100.1 GCA_934630995.1 uncultured Eubacteriales bacterium | reverse complement strand
CGGGACAAAGGTCGACGCCGCCCGCCGTCTCGCCCGGATGGGCTGCGGTGAAATCGATATGGTGATGAATGTCAGCGCCCTGAAGAGCGGGGATTACGCCATGGTGGAGGACGATATCCTGCAGGTGCGCGAGGCCGTGGGGGAGCTTCCGCTCAAGGTCATTCTCGAGGTTTCCTATCTGAACGACGAGGAGATCCGCAGGGGAAGCGAACTGGCGGCGCGGTGCGGCGCGGCCTATGTCAAAACCGGCACCGGCTGGGCGCCGAAGCCGACGACTGTGGAACATATCCGGCTGATCCGCAGTGTCGTCGGCGATGCGGTGAAAATCAAGGCCGCGGGAGGTATCCGCACCCTGCGGGATATCGAGGAGATGTGCGCGGCCGGCTGTTCCCGGTTCGGCATCGGCCTGCGCTCCGCGCGGTCCATACTGGCCGAGGCGGGGCTGCACGCCTGAAACGGGGGATTTTCATTGAAAAAGGTTCTTGCTTTTGATTTGGGCACCGGCAGCGTGAAGGCAGCCCTGTTTGACGAGGACGCCGTATGCCTGGGCGAAACGGTCGTCCCCTATCCGCTCTATTGCAGCCCGGATGGTATTCTCAAGGAACAGGATCCGTCGGATTGGTGGTCCGGCGTCCGCACCGCCGCCGAAGCGCTTCTGAAAAGTCGAAGCGACCTCTCCGAGATAACCGCTATCGGCCTGTCCGGCCACAGCCTGGGAATCGTCCCCGTCAATGAGCGGCATGAGCTGCTCTGCGACAGGACCCCCATCTGGTCGGATACACGCGCCGGTGCGGAAGCCGCTGATTTCTTCGGTCGTATAGACGAACGGACCTGGTATGAGGATACCGGCTGCGGCTTTTCCCCCGCCAGCTACCCCATTTTTAAGCTCATGTGGATGAAAGCGCACCAGCCGGCATTGTACGGCGAGGCCGCGGCCTTCATCGGCACCAAGGACTATATCAATCTGCTGCTGACCGGCCGTGTGGCGACCGACATCTCCTATGCCTCGGGAACGGGGCTGTTCAGCCTGTCCGGCGGCGACTATGTACACCGGTATGTCCAAGCGGCCGGCCTGGATGCCGCCAAGCTGCCGCCGATCCGGCGCTCCCGGGACATTCTGGGGACGCTGAAGCCTGAGCTGGCCGCCGCCTGGGGCCTGTCCCCCGATACCGCCGTCATATGCGGCGGCGTGGACAACGCCTGCATGTGCCTGGGCGCCGGCTGCTATGAAAACGGCGACGCTTATGTTTCCCTGGGTTCGTCGGCCTGGGTGGCCTCCTGTGCGGAGGGGCCGGTCACCGGCTTTCAGCAGCGGCTGTACACCTTCGCCCATTGCGTGGACGGCTTGACCATACCCGCCGCCGGGATCTATGCCGCCGGTACCTCCCTTGAATGGGTCATCGACACCGTTTTCCCCACACTGAGAGGGGAGGACGCTCCCTATGCGGCCTTCGACCGGCTGGCGGAACGCTCGCCATTGGGCGCGCATCAGGTGATTTTCTGTCCCATGCTGGCCGGCGGATCCGGCGTGGATGCATCCCCCCGGCTCCGCGGCGGCTTTTCCAACCTCACCTTGGGAACGACGCGGGAGGATCTGGCGAGAGCCACCCTGGAGGGCGTCGCCATGGAGCTATCCCTGGCGCTGGATGCGCTTTCCGCCCGACTGCCCCTGGCCGACACCCTGCCGGTGATGGGCGGGGGGGCGAAAAGCCTGCTCTGGCTCGATATCTACGCCAATGTTTTCGGCAAAAAACTCCGGCATTCCGGGTTGGCGCGCAACGCCTCCGCTCTGGGCGCGGCGGCGCTGGCTTTCCACGGCACCGGCCTCTGGAAGGATTACGGAAAAATCAAGGAGGCGCACCGGCGGCAGGCGGCCGTGACCGCCTTCGACGCGGATAAACAGGCCCTTTATCAGCAGGTGAAGAAGCAATTCAACCGGATCTGCCGGGAGCAGGCCGGCATCGTGACGGAACCGCCGGCAGCTCCGGCCTCCAATTTCTGAAAGAGGATGGGTGAGACGATGGAAAATTTTGAGTATTATAACCCGGTCAAGGTGGTTTTCGGCGAGGGGGCGCTGGAGCAGACGGGGGCGTATGCCTCCCTCTACGGACAAAAGGCGTTCCTGGTGACGTATCGGGAAAACGCCTTTTTCACCGAACCGCTGGCCCGCCTTCGCGCCAGCCTGGAGGCGCACGGCGTAGCCTGTGCGGAATACCCCGGCGTGACCGCCAATCCCTTGCTCTGTCAGGCGGAGGAGGGCGTCCGTCTCTGCAGGGATACCGGCGCGCAGGTGGTGATTGCCCTGGGCGGCGGCAGTGTGATGGACTGCGCGAAAATCATCGCCGCCGGCGTCCTCTACCCCCATTCGCTGGAAAAAATGGTCCGCTTTTCCCACAGCCGCGACGAGCAGCTTCCGCCAAGGGAATCACTGCCGACCATCCTGATTCCCACCCTCCCCGCAACCGGCAGCGAGATGAACCCCACCGCTGTTATCACCGATGAGAAAACCGGCCGGAAATCCTATGTGTGGGAAAGCTGCCTGTACGCCAGGGCGGCCATTATGGATCCCCTTCTCACCCTATCCCTGCCGCCATATCAGACCGCCTGCGGCGCCTTCGATATTGTCTCCCATGTGGTGGAGGCATATCTGAACGGCCGCCCGGACAGGAATCTGACCCTGCAGGAAAACTTGCAGGAGGGGGTCATCCGCGCCGTGCTGCAAACGCTGCCGCGGGTGATGGAAAATCCCGGAGACGTGCAGGCGCGGGGCGTGCTGATGTGGGCGGCCAGCATCGCCCTGAACGGCTGGCTGACCGCGGGCACCTTCGGCTTTACCCCCATGCATCAGATGGGACACGTCCTCAGCGCCCGGTACAACGCCACCCACGGCGCCACCCTGGCCTGTATGATGCCCGCCTGGTTCCGCTATTTCGCGGACCGGCCCGACAACGCGAAATATGCGCAGCTGGCCGGCCGCTGCTTTGGCGGGGATATCCCGGCGGCTGCCGATAGGCTGGAGGCGCTGATGGCCTCCTACGGCGTACAGACAAGGCTGTCCCAGCTCGGTGTCAAACGGGATGAGCTGGCCGCGCTGACCGACAGCGTCGAGGAAATCAGCTTTGGCCCCGATCATCTGCTGGACGGACATCCCAAGACCTCCCGGGAGGATATCCGCGCCATTTATGAGCTGGCATTTTAATGGAGAAATGAGATATACTGGATAGAATAACTAGCCGCGACATCCTGAAAAACACGCTGCCTATCATCGGCTGCCTATCCGTGATTATCCCGGGGAACGGCAAACCGGCATGCATATCTCCGGTTGCGAGGCAACGTGAGTTGAAATCCGTCCGAGCCAGTTGTTCGGAAATTCCGAACAAGTCGTTGCCCGCGCCGGACACCGCCCCTCTCCTGTACCAAGAGGGCCCCCTTACCCCATGGTGGAGGCTTTTTGCCGCCGCGGCGTAACCGGCATCAGTGAAAAGCGGGGAACCGCCCCATCAACTCTATCGCTATGTACGGCGCCGATCGCCTGCTCGGCGCCCGGGAGCATCCGGACAGATACCGGGATTTCATCACATCCGCTTTATTGATTTGGGCAGGGAAATACAGGGTTATGTCCCACAGCGAAATCCTATAAAACGACAAAGCCCACCCTGTTGAGGTGAAAGGAAGGAGACACAACTATGCCGGAAATCAACTACGCCGTGGTTTACAATACCCTCAAGGAACAAATCAGCCGCGGCGATTACCCGGTCGATTCCCTGCTTCCCGCGGAGCCGGAGCTGGAAAAAATCTTTCATGTCAGCCGCACCACCGTGCGAAAAGCGGTGGAAATGCTGGCGGCCGACGGGTATGTCAAAAAACAGCGGGGTGTCGGCACCATCATCCTGAATTATGAGATCACCCAGAACTTGAATACCGTCACATCTCTGACCGAAACCCTGCAGCAGATAGGGTATACGGTCACGATTCCGGAGATGTCCATCGCGCTTTGCGCCGTGGATCCGGCGACGGCGGATATCCTGGGCATCGCCCCGGGGGAAAAGGTCGCCAAAATTCACCGGCTCGTCTGCGCCTCCGGCACGCCGCTGGGACTGGTGGAAAATATCATCCCCTATTCCCTCGTGGAGGGCATCGAGGCTTATACCCATCGGTTCGATTCCCTGTACCGTTTTCTGGAGAAGCAGTATTTTCTCACCATCGAAATGGCCAGGGACAAGATTTTCGCCAAAAACGCCGATGCGGCGGAGGCCGCCAAGCTGCAGGTGCCGGAGGGCTTCGCCCTAATCTGTGTCAAACGCCTGTGCATCCGGCACGGCAAATCCATCAGCTGCGACGAGCTGCATTTGCGGCACGATATGTACGGGTTCGATATCAGCCTTTACAGCCGAAGCTGACCGCACGGGAAGCATCTGAACGGGAGAGGCATAGGGCACACAATGGAAAAATCTCTGCAGCTATTTGATATTCAGCGTTTCTGCGTCCATGACGGGCCGGGGATCCGCACCACCTTTTTCACCAAGGGCTGCCCGCTGCGCTGCCGTTGGTGTCATAATCCCGAGGGGCTTGCCGCCGCCAGCCGGCTGCGGTATGCCGATGAAAAATGCATCGGCTGCGGCGCCTGTGCCGCCGCCTGCCCCGCCAGCGCGCATCGTTTGACGCCCCGGGGGCATGAAATCGCCTTCGCGGATTGCTGCCTTTGCAGCGCGTGTGCGGAGGCCTGCCCTGCCGGAGCGCTGGATATCTGCGGCTATGCACTGGACGCCGGAGAGGTCCTGCGCCGCGCCCTCGCGGATGCCGCGTTTTATAAGGAGCAGGGGGGCGTGACCTTCTCGGGTGGGGAGGCCGCCCGGCAGCCCGAAGCGCTGCTGTCTTGCGTCCGGCTGCTCCGTGAAAACGGCATCCGTGTCTGTATCGACACCGCCGGGTATGCCGCTTGGGAGGTCTTCGCGTCCCTGCTCCCCTATACCCAGAAATTCCTCTATGACATCAAGGGCATGGACGACGCTGCCCACCGGCGGAATACCGGCCGGAGCAATGCCCTGATATTGAGCAACCTGAAAAAGCTGTCGGAACACAACGCCTCGCTGTGGATCCGTGTTCCCGTCGTACCCGAATACAACCTGTCGCTACAGGAAATGGACGCCATCGCGGGCTTCCTGGCAGGGCTTGCGGGCATCGAGCGCGTCACCCTCATTCCCTATCACACGCTCGGCCGACACAAGTACGAACAATTAGGCATGGATATGCCCCCTGCGGGGCGTGAGCCCACGGCAGAGGAGATGAACGCCTGCCGCGCGATTTTCCTGGAGAAAGGACTTCCTATTGAAGCTTTGAGGTGAAGAGATTTATGAGAACGGAAACCCTGCGTCGGAACATGCTGGAGGCTACCCACAAAGAAGCGCGGATAGCCGTCGATCCCGCTTGGGCGACGGCCGGCCTTCCGCTGAGCCTTCCCGAGCGCAAGGCGGAGGCGCTGTGCAGAATCCTTGACCATATGCCCCTGTATATCGGCGAGGGAGAGCTGATAGTCGGCTCCCGCACCGTCTTCGGCCATCGCAACGAGGAAGAGAACAAATCCGATATGAGCATATACGCACTGCCCGACTGTATAAACGACGAGGATGTGCGGCTATACGGTAGAAATGAACAGATGCTGGCGGGGGGACATTTCACCCCCGATTACGGCATCATCCTGCGCGAAGGTATCGGGGGAATCCTGCGCCGCGCCAAATCCTCGCTCGCCGCCCAAACCCAGCCGGATAAACAGGACTTCCTCAAAAGCGTCATCCGCGCCTATGAGGGCCTGTCCCGCCTGATTCTCCGGTATGCCGATTATGCGGCCGCCTGCGCCGACAAGGAGGAGCAGCCCCGCCGGGAGGAACTGATAAAAATCAGCCTAAACTGCCGGCATATCGCGCTGGAACCGGCGGAGACATTCTTTCAAGCCGCGCAGCTGCTGTGGTTTTCCCATCTGTCCCTGCTTATCGAGAGCTTTCAGTTCGTCAGCTACGGCAGGCTGGATCAACTGCTGCTGCCCTATTGCAAGGCGGGGGAACAGGACTGGGAACGGGAAATCGTCCACTGTCTGGTGATCAAATTCTATGACGGCGGCGATGTCATCGACAGCTATTTCGGCACCTATTCCGGGCAGCACACCCTCACCCTGGGCGGGGTGACGCCCGACGGCCGCGACGCCGTCAACAAGGTAACGTATATGTTTCTGGACGCCGTCGAAGCCGCCGGCCTTCCCGAACCCATGGTGGAAATCCGCTACAGCAGCAAGAATCCACGCGAATTTCTGGAGCGTGCCGCCCGCATCAGTATCAAGGGCATCAATACCCTGGCGTATTATCACGACGACATCTTTGTCAGAAATCTGAAGGCCCATGGTCTGCCGGAGCGGGATGCGAACAACTACGCCTTCGATCTGTGCCAGGACGTCATGGTTCCGGGCAGAATGGCGCCCTTTATCAGCGTGGCCGTCAATCTGACCCATATATTACTCGATACCCTGCGCCGGGCGCCGGACGATATAGCCTTTGAGGCGCTGATGGCCTCCTATAAGGAAGCCATCGCCGGTGTCATCCGGGAGCTGAGCGGCCGCTATAACGCCTGGGCCGACGGCATCGCCCGTTTCAATCGGGGAGA
>CAKTXU010000099.1 GCA_934630995.1 uncultured Eubacteriales bacterium | reverse complement strand
GTGGCGGTGGAGCGGTATGTGCGCAGCAAACGCCCCGGGGTCGAGACGGTTTTCATCGGTCCCTGCATCGCTAAAAAGAACGAGGCCATGGGCCAATATATCGGTGAGCTGGATTACGTCCTCACCTTTGAAGAGCTGTACGCCATGCTCTGCGCCCGGGGAATCGAGCCCGCCGAGGTCGGTCCCGCTGAGGAGGACGCCACCCGCTACGGTAAGGGCTTCGCGGTTTCCGGCGGTGTCACCAGCGCTGTGGTCAAGGTTTTGGAGGAGCAGGGAGAGGACACACCGGTGACCGCCGTCAAGTGCAACGGGGCGGAGGAATGCCGCAAGGCCCTGATGCTTCTCAAGGCCGGACGGGTCAAGGAGGATTTCATCGAGGGCATGTTCTGCGCGGGCGGCTGCATGGGCGGTCCGGCCACCCTGAACGAGCTGCAAAAATCGAAAAAGGTATTCGACACGCGGTTGGGCGGCGGGGCGAACATCATCGAAAACGTCCGGGATAAGGGCTGTGCCGACGCCGACATCCACCGCCAGTCCCTTTAAACGAAAAAAGAGGCCAAAGCATGTAAATTGAGACATGCTTTGGCTTCTTTTATTATCTATTTGTTTTCAGAGCTGAGGGGAGCAGTTTATTTCGCCGCAGGAGATAATACCCGATGCCGAAGAGGTCCGCAAGGGCCCAGCCGACAGGCACCGCCCACCAGATGCCCGGCATACCGATCCCTGGAACGGCGGAAAGGGTGTAGGCCAGCGCTACCCGGCTTCCCAGCGAAATCACCGTCAGCACGATGGATATACCGGCCTTTTCGAGTCCACGGTAAAAACCGTATAGCAAAAACAGCAGGCCGATTCCAATATAGCAAGCCCCTTCGATATGGAGATACTGCATACCGATGGCGAGAATTTCCCGCTCCTCTGGCTTGACAAACAGCAGCATCAGCGGTTCGGCGAAGATGACCACGCAGGCGGAGGCGAGCAGGCAGAACAGGGCGGAGATTCCCCCCGCAGTCAGGGCGCCGCGGCGGATGCGGTCCGTCTTTCCCGCCCCGTGGTTCTGCGCAATGAAGGTCGAAAAGGCGTTTCCAAAATCCTGCGCCGGCATATAGGCGAAGGCGTCGATTTTGACTACGGCGGCGAAGGCGGCGCTGGCGGCAAATCCGAAGCTGTTGACCAGACCCTGCACCAGGAGAATGCCGAAGTTCATGATGGATTGCTGCACAGCCGTCAGGGCGGAGCTGTAGAGGATTCTTTGCAGCAACGGCCGGCTGTAATGTCTGTGCTGCCTGGCGGGACAGAGCGACCGGGCCTTGACGAAAAAGTAACCCGTGATGCTTATCGCCGATAGGAGCTGCGAAAACAGGGTGGCTGCCGCGGCGCCTGCCACCCCCATGTGTCCATAGAGAATCAGCACCAAATCCAGCACGATGTTGATGACCGACGCCGCCACGAGAACCAATAACGGCGCCACCGTGTTGCCGATGCTGCGCAGGACCGCGGCAAAAAAATTATACACCGTGACAAAGGTCATCCCCAGCAGCACGATTTGCAGATAGTGGCGCGCATAGATGAGCGCCGCGGCGGGGACGTGCAGCCAGTCCAAAAAGACATCCAGGAAGAGGAAAGACAGCAGGTTGATAAACAGAGAAACGGCCAGGATAAACACAAAGGCGTTGAAAATACCCGTTTTCATCCCGTCCGTCTGTCCGGCTCCGTAAAGCTGTGCGAAAACGACGCCGCTTCCCATGCAAAGGCCCAGTATGATGGAGGTCAGCAGGACCATCAGCGCATAGGCGGAGCCGACGGCGGCCAGCGCGTCAGCTCCGATGGTTTTGCCCACAATCAGGGTGTCGGCGACATTATACAGCTGCTGCAGCAGGTTCCCCGCAATCATCGGCAGACTGAACAGCAGCAGGGATTTTCCGATATGTCCGGTGGTTAATTGGCGTTCCAAAATGATTCTCCTAAGCGGATGCCGCTGAAATCGCAAATTTCCGCCCCAATACGCGGCCTTTCTGGGAATTGATTGTCCGCGCGGGGCGTTCGGTTATTTACAGACTGTCTATTATCACGGCGTGATTCTCCCGCAGAGAAGCGGCGGGATCGATGAATCGCTGATTATCGGAACCCCGGAATCGCAGCAGCAGGGAACGCCGCGCCTCTATATAGGGACCGTCGACCAGAATATCCGTCTCCTCCATAAGCTCCCGCCAGCCGGGATGCTCTTCCAGATGGTCAAGCAGATATTCAACGGTATAGCCGGTATAGGTCATCACGGTTTTTCCAAGGGCGTGGACGGCCCGGGCCAACTCCGCCAGGGAAGCGGCCTGTCCAAAGGGATCGCCGCCCGATAGAGTGATACCGCTCAGCAGGGGATTCTGCCGGAATTCTTTCAGAATCGTTCCGGTATCCCCCTCATAGCCGCCCGCCGGATCGTGGGTTTCGGGGTTATGGCAGCCCGGACAGTGGTGGGGGCATCCCTGGACAAATACCACGTAGCGGAATCCCGGTCCGTCCACAATCGATTCGGGTATCACGCCCGCCAGTCGTAGCATTGCCATAGAGAGGATCGTCCTTTCGCAGAAATTGAGATTCCTTTGCTCAATGAATCAGTATAAGCCGCCGGGGCCTGTCCGTCAAGGCGTCACAAAAAAGGTGGGCGGGATCGACATCCCCCCACCTTATGCAGGCGTATTTATCGCAGGAAACGGGCTATATCGTAGGATTCATTAAACAACTCGTTGAAACCGTAATTGAAATAGAAGCCGTTGCCCGTGACGAGAAGGATGCAGCCGATAATCGACAAAAGGATGCCGAAAACGCTCAACAGGATACCGGCGATAGCCATACCGCCCGCTCCCTTGGATTTGCCGACAATACCCAAAATAAGGCCGATAACCCCGCAGATGATGGATATGATAACAGAGCAGCAGGTGATGACTGCCAGAATACCCAGAATCAGGGAGGCGACGGCAAACTTATCCCCCTCATTGGCGGGAGGAACCGCCGGCGGATAATAGGGAGGCACATATCCCGGCTGTTGCTGCTGATAATAATTGTATTGTCCGGGCTGCTGAGGCGGGATATAGGGCTGTTGATAGGGCTGGCCCTGCGGCGCCTGATTATAGGGGTTTTGATAGGGCTGCTGTGGCGGGGTATAAGGCTGTTGATACGACTGCTGTCCATAGGGGGGCTGCTGAGGCTGGCCGTTCTCCGCAGGCTGTCCGCCGGCAGGCGGCTGGACGGGGGGGACGGGCGGGATTTCCGGAATGCCGGCGCTCTGCCCCTCCTGCGAAGAGCGGGGATTTGGTGAAGAGTTGGGATCAGGAGAATTGCCTCCGGAAAAATAGAAATCATCGGACATAGGTTTTCACGCCTTTCCTGCGGGGCTTCATCAACCGACCGCCGCAATTACTGCTGAATATACCTTGATTATATCAGGACTTTTTTCAAAACACAATATTCCGGGATCGATTTGGCAATAATAGCGTAAAAGGGACAAGGGGGAATAGGCTCAATGGACAAAGATAAGTGGGAAAAGCATCCTGTGAGCGGCGATTACGAGGGTACGACCCGGGAGATAGAACGATTGATGCGTCTGAAAGAGAGCTTTGATCTTATCGGCAGAGAAGTTCGGGTCGGCGGCCGCCGGGCAACGCTGTATTTCGTGGATGGCTTCGTCAAGGATGAGATTCTGGAAAAGCTGATGGAATTCACCATGAAGCTGACGGCGAAGGATTTGGAGGGCATCGAGGGGACGCAAAACTTCGCCGACCGTTTCATCCCCTATGTCGAGGTGGATACGGCCGATTATCTGGAGGATATGATTACCCAGGTTTTATCGGGAACGCCGGCGCTGCTGGTGGAGGGCTTCCCCCAGCCCATCATGATCGACGCCCGCACCTATCCGGCGCGCAGTGTGGGAGAGCCGGAGGACGATAAGGTTCTGCGGGGGGCGCACGATGGCTTTGTCGAAACCTTGATATTCAACACGGCCCTGATTCGCCGCCATATCCGGGATCCGCGTCTGACCATGGAATATGTGCGAATAGGCCGGGTATCCAAGACCGACGTGGTAATCTGCTACATGGAGGGCCGGGCCAAACCGGAGCAAATCGGTCGGGTTCGGGACAGATTGAAAAGCCTCAACATCCGCAGCTTGACCATGGGGCAGGAGAGCCTGGCGGAATGCATAATAGGCCGCCAATGGTACAACCCCTTCCCGAAAATCCGCTATACCGAACGCCCTGACTGCGCCGCGGCCAGCGTGGCGGAGGGACGGATCCTGGTGCTGGTGGACAATACCCCGTCAGTGATGATTTTGCCCACCGCTATCTTCGATTTCGTGCAGGATACCAACGACTATTATTTTCCGCCTCTGGTGGGCACCTATCTCCGGCTGGTACGGGGCCTGGTTTTCATCGCCACCCTCTTTCTGACGCCGATTTGGTTCCTGCTGATACAGAATCCGGACAGCATTCCGCCGTGGTTGGATTTCGTACGAATAGCCGAACCGAATTCGGTGCCGATTCTTTTGCAGCTGCTGGTCATTGAGCTGATAATCGACGGGCTCAAGCTGGCTTCGCTGAACACGCCGGGAGCGCTGAACAACGCTTTCGGCGTGGTGGGCGCGCTGATTCTGGGAGATTTCGCCGTGCGCTCCGAGCTCTTTGTCCCCGAGGTGCTGCTCTATATGGCCTTCGTCGCCGTCTCCTCCTTCACCCAGCCCAGCTTCGAGCTGGGCTATGCCTTCAAGCTGTTCCGTATCCTGTTTCTCATCCTTACCGCCTTGTGGGGGCTGTGGGGCTTCCTGGGCGGAGTGGCGCTGATGATTCTCACCCTAGTCACCACCAGGACGGTGTCGGGACACGGGTATCTGTCTCCCCTGAGTCCCTTCCATGGCCATGAGCTGCTGCGGCTGATTGTCCGCCGCCGCATCAGCAACGACAATTCTTAGGGGCGGCACCGAAAAAATCTTCGGCACTATGCAAGGTTTCCCTTGCCTGGCGCCGATTTTTTTTGCCGAACCTCGCTATGGAAAAGCGGCGGAGAGAGGAGTATACTGAAAGAAGAGAGGGAATTTTCAGAAGAGCCGGGGAGGAAGATGAACATTTTGGATACCCATGACAAGCCGGAGGACGGCGCAGCGGGACCGGATGGTGCGCAGAATACACAGGACGCGGAGAGCGGGGAATTCCCTCGTCCGTCCTTTCGCCCATTGGGGGAGCGTTTAAAAGAAATCCGGCGGATAAGGCCGGATTTCAGCGGGCTGCTCCGCGATGTCCGGCGGGAGTCGGCCGAAACGGGAGGACAATTGCTTGCCTTCCTCAAATGGGTTCTCATCGCGGCGGCGCTGGGACTGTTTATCGGCGGCGTCAGCGTGGCTTTCGACTACAGCGTGGATTTCGCCACCTCCTTCCGTAAATCTCACGACTGGATTCTCTGGCTCCTGCCGTTGGGCGGGGTGGCCATCGTCCTGCTCTATAAGCTTTGCGGTCTGGAGAAGGATCGGGGTACGGATCTGATGCTCATGGCGGTGCGCAGTACCGAGCAGGTGACCATCAAGATAGCGCCGCTTATTTTCATCTCCACTTTTGTCACCCACTTTGTGGGGGGCTCCGCCGGCCGGGAAGGGGCCGCCCTCCAGTTGGGCGGCAGCATCGGCGGGAAATTCGGCCGGCTGCTGCATATGGATGACAAGGATCTGCGGATTATGACCATGTGCGGTATGAGCGCCGCTTTTTCGGCCCTTTTCAGCACACCGGTGGCGGCCGTGGTCTTTTCCATGGAGGTGGTCAGCGTCGGGGTGATGTATTACGCGGCGCTCATCCCCTGCACCGTTTCGGCTATTGTGGGCTTCTGGCTGGCCACTGTCTGCGGAGTCGACCCCCTGCGCTTCACGCTTGCCGCGCTTCCCGCCTTCGATCTGCTTAGCCTGGGAAAGGTATTGTTGCTGGGCGCGCTCTGTGCGGCCGTAAGTATTCTTTTCTGCCAGGTCATCCATACCGCCGGGCGCTGGTACGCCCGGCTGATTCCGCAGCCTGTCGTGCGGGCGGCGGTAGGAGGCGGGTTGGTGCTGCTGCTGACCTTCATCGCCGGCAGCCGGGATTACAACGGTATCGGCATGGATGTCATCCGCCGCGCACTGGGGGGAGAGGCGCGGCCCGAGGCCTTTATCCTCAAGCTTCTGCTGACGGCCCTCACGTTGGGGGCCGGCTTCAAGGGCGGTGAAATTGTCCCCGCCTTTTTCATCGGCGCCACCTTCGGCAACGTGATGGGCGGCCTGCTGGGACTGGATCCGGCCTTTGGAGCGGCCCTGGGAATGGTGGCCCTTTTCTGCGGCGTCACCAATTGTCCGCTGACCTCCCTGCTGCTGAGCGTGGAGCTGTTCGGCGCCCCCGGACTGCTCTTCTTCGCTGTGGCCACGGCGGTCAGCTATATGCTTTCCGGTTACTACGGGTTATATCGGGAACAAAAAATTCTCTATTCCAAGATTCGCCCTGAATTCATCGATAAAAAGGCGAGATAGAACGGCTTGTCTTTACAGCGGCCCCATGCTATACTGATATTGGGAAAAATTAATAATAGGAGGAAGCGGCTATGGCAAAAGATATCCGTTTGGCGGACATTGTGGTGGACTGCGCCGACGAACAGGCGCTCTGTATGTTC
>CAKTXU010000098.1 GCA_934630995.1 uncultured Eubacteriales bacterium | reverse complement strand
GCTCTCTGCTGAAACCGCCGGTATGCAGATCCATCAGGCTGGTACCGGAATAATCGGTGGCCTCTGCCAAGGCTTCTCCCGTCAATCTGAACCGAATATAATCCTTCGCCTCAAATATCCAGCGGGTATTCTCCAGAACAGCGGGGCGATTTTGCTGAAACCATGCCAGCAGAGCCGCCGGCTGACAGGCCGTGACCGGCTGCAGGGTCCTAGCGGCGGCGGCCTGTGCGACTCCTCTTCGCTCCCAATCTGAGACAATGGATAAGGCCCGCTTATCGGTGGAAGCCACCGCCTTGGCTGCGGGGCATCCGTCTCGTCCCCAGAGATACAAGCCCTTCCCATGACCCGTACAGCCGACGCCCATGACGGCGGCGCCGTCTATATCCGCCCGGCCAAGCGCTTCCCGGATACAGGCTGCCGTGGTTTCCCAAAGCGCGTCCATATCCCGCTCATAATATCCCGTCTGCGGCGTTTCCACCGGCGTTTCCCGGGAGGCTGACGCGACCTCCGCGCCGTCGGCGGTGAAGAGAGCCGCTTTTGTCATGGTTCCGCCGTTGTCGATTCCCAGCAAATATTGCACGGGGCATTCCTCCTCACGTCATAAACTGCCGCAGGAAGGCGTTGACACGCCGCAATTCCTCCCGCCAGCCCTCACCGCCGTCGTACCAGAATTCCGCCGTGAAATACTCCACGTCCAGCTCCCGGAGGACGGGGACTATCATCCGGAAATCCACCTGCCCGTCTCCGAAACGGCGGTTCCGAAAGACGCCGGGGACCGTTTCCTTCAGATGGGCGGCCGCGATATGTCCTTTTCCGCAGCGAAGGTCCTTTCCAACGTCCTCCGTCCCATTGTACAGGTTGCCGATATCCGGATATATCTGCAGATAAGGAGAGGCCACCTGCCGGACATAATACATACCCTTCTCGACGGTATTCAGAAAGGGGGTTTCCATGGTTTCCAGCGCCAGAATTACGCCGCAGGATGCCGCTGCGGCGGCGCCTTTTCGCAGATTTCGCAGAAAGCGCTCTCTGGTTGCCGGGGACGAGGTTTCCTCGTAATACACATCGTAACCCGCCAGTTGGATTATCCGGATGCCGAGCGCCGCTGAAAGATCGATGGCACGGCGGAGAATTTCCATGCCGCGGCTCTCCACCTCCGTCTTTTCACTCCCCAGCGGATATTTCCGGTTTCCACTCAGGCACATCGAGCGGATGGGGAGACCCTCGGAACGGCAGGCTGCCAGTAGCGCCTCCCTTTCGGCGTCGTTCCATTCCAGGCGCTTCAATCGTTCATCGGTCTCGTCCACGCTCATCTCCAGCCCGTCGAAACCAGCCTCCCGCGTCTCACGCAGTCTGTCGCGCCAGCTCAGTTCCGGCGGCAGCGCCTTTTCGTACAGATTCAGCTTCATGGCGTTTCCTTTCCGGCAGACGGATACTATTCCCGTACCGGCAGCCAGGTTTTGTATTCACAGCCGCTAAGGCCGGTGTGATAGAAGTCTGTGAGAATGGGACCGCCGGCCAGCCGCAGGAGTATCCGCCCGTCGGGCAGGCGTTCCGGGGCGGCTGCCAGAATTTCGGTGAAGAAAAGCGGCGGCAGCTCATCGAAGGGAAGGGCCGCATTCGCCGCCCGATCCCAGGCATACAGGATGGGGCCGACATAGACACTGGATTGTCCGGCATATTCCATCTCTCCCTTGAGCAGACGGGGAGTAAAATCGAAGGCAATATGCAAGGTGTCGTCCCATACCCGCTCCAGGATAAAATAGCGGCCGGGTTCCGGATGATAGATGTCCGCGCCAAGCTGCACGGTGGTTTGCTTTGACCAGGCGGGGATGCGGAAACCGAGCTTTTTAGGAACGCCATGCGAATGCAGGCGGATGGCGACGTTTCCGCTGCAGGGATATTCTCCCGTGATCTGAACGGAGACGCCGCCGGCTGTTTCCGCCGAGAGCGTTTCAAAATCGTTGATGTACAGTGTTTCCTCATCCTCCAGCAACGCCCATTCGCCGATGAGGGCGACGCCGCGGGGGGCGTTGACGGAGCAGCAGTTCAAATCCGGCGAACCGGGACGGCTTTGAAAGACAATCTGATGATAGTTGGCCATTTTAGTCCCGGCCATCGGCGTGTTATAGGTCGACCAGCGTCCCGTTGGGGAATAATACCCGAGCACGGCATTGTAATGAGAGATTTCCAGGAAATCCAGAAGCGCGGGATCGCCGGTCAGCTTCAGCACTTCATAGGCCAGTGCGTTGAAGGCCACCACGCAGCAGGTTTCGATGGCGCCGTTGGTGTAGGGATTGCCCACCGCCTGCTCGTCCGTGGAGAAGGCGCCGGTATTGTGGATATCGGTGCGCAGGATGCTATAGGTAATCTGGGAGGCGGCCTGCAGATAGCGTTGATCACCGGTAGCCCTGTACATTTCCGCTATCCCCATGATGACATGCATGCTTTCCCAGCGCGGCCGAGGGCATTGGTAATACTCCCGCCCGGCAAGGGAGTGCTCGATATAGTTGCCGGCTTCCTCGTCCTTCAAATCCTCCTCGATTTTCCGCGAAAAAAGCAGGTATAGGGAATCGCCGGTCAGGTTGGCAAGGAGCGCGAAGGCGTGATAAACGGACAGATTCATTTCCGTGCTTCCAATGGAGGCCAGGGTTCTTTTTCCATCGTAAAACAACCGCATAAAGAGAGCGGCGATTCTTTTGACGGCTTCGAGATAGGCTTCCCTGCCGGTTTCGCCGTACCAGAGCAGCAGTCCGACCATCAGATGATAATGGGACCAGGCGTCCCAGGAGGCGCCCATTACCTGCGGGTTTTGCGACAGGGCGCCGGTCAGGCGGCAGGCCTTTTGATAGCAGCCGAGATAGCCGTCCTCGTCCTGGCAGGTCAGCAGCTCGTCTATAAAGCCGAGAATGTACCGGTAAAGCCGCTCTTCCCGGGTCATCTGATAAATATAGTAGGCGCCGGTGATGTATTTTCCGGCAAATTCCCCCGACCAGGGAAGAAGATCCCGGTAGGGGAGGAGATCCCGCTCATGAAACATATCGAGAATGGCGGGGTTGGTTTCCCGAAGGCCTATCAGCCAATTCTCCATGATATTCTGTGCCAATTTGCCGGTTTCCCCTTCAAATTGAACCATCCTCAGCGCCGGCTTTTTCAGCAGCATATGAGTTAACCTCCCAGTGAATTATCGTTTTTTCAGTTTCTTTACACTTATCATAGCGAATCCCTTGCGTTCATACAAGGATTTGTGATATGCTTTTTCCATCATTCATATACCAAAACTCTTTTGAGGGGGACAGGCCGTGCAATCGGAAAAGCTGTACGAATTGGGCAGGGTGAGGCTGGAACAGGCACAAGGTACGGACAATGTCCAGGGAGCTTGCACAAGCGTTGCCTATGAGTATACCACGGCCTTTGATCCCGCTTTCACCATGAATATGCCCTGCCGTATTCTCTCGGTCGGCCGGTATACCTACGCGAAGAATTTTTTTCTGAAATCGGGCCGTATGGATACCTATGATATTCTGTTTATCTACAGCGGAAGCGTCCGGGTGTCCTGCCGGGGCACACAGTTCCGCGCCGGCCGGGGAGAGGCGCTGTTTCTGCATATGAGCAAGCCCTTTGAGATTGCTCAGGAGGAGGGGGCGGAGCTGGAATTTTTTCACCTGAGAAGCAGCGGCTATCTTTGCATGTCCTATTATCCGTTGATAACAGGTGAGGCAGAGCAGGGCGTCTTTATGAAATCCTTGGAGGTTTGGGAAGGAATGCTGGATAAGATCCTTTACTATATGCGATATCCCACCAACCGCAACAATCTCCTGATGATGAACGTCATGACCCAGCTATATGCCGAGCTGTATTTCTGCCGCTATGCGTCTATGGAGGACAGAAATATGGTATACAGCCATCCCCAGTGGTTTATCGATACAATAGATATGCTGGAGGACCGCTACGCCAGCAATATCCAAATCAGTGACATTGCCGCCGCGCTGGATATCAGCCAGTCCTACTTTTACAAAATATTCAAGGAATACACCGGCCTGTCCCCCTACCAATATCTCACCCAGATCCGCCTGAATCACGCCCGGACGCTTTTGACAACAACAGCGCATCAAATCAAGTATATTTCCTTTGTCGTCGGCTTCGATTCGGTCAGCCATTTTATTCGCCATTTTAAAAAGCTGACGGGCTTTACCCCCGCAGAATACCGAAAAAAGCAGATGAAATAGGAAGAACCTTATTAAAATGGATGTATTTGGAAAATTTAGCATTCGTATACTTGATTTCTACTTTCTTATCCTTTATGATTATTAATGATAATCCCCATGTATGGGAAGGAGGAAAATGATGGATTTCACGAGCTTTGTCGATCAGGATATCACGGCGCGGAGAAAGAGTATTGTGGAGCTGCTGGAGAAACAGGGGAAGGTCAAGGTGTCGGAGCTGAGCCGCCTGTTCCATATATCGGAGGTGACCATCCGCAACGATTTGACGGAGCTGGAGAACGAAGGCCTCCTCGACCGGGTTCACGGCGGCGCCGTCAGCACCAACAAGGCTTACTATACCATGGGGTTTAATGAGCGTGCCGCCCAGTATGTGCCGGAAAAACAGCAGATTGCGAAAGCGGCCGTATCTTTTATCAATCCCAACGATACGATTATGATCAATTCCGGTACCACCACCTTCAACATTGCCAAGGAGCTTCGGCAGTTCAAGGGGCTGACGGTGGTGACCAATTCCCTGGCCATCGCACAGGAGCTGAGTGCGCTGCCGGGCTTCAATGTGATACTGCTCGGGGGTAACTACAATCCCCAATATCAGTTCACCTACGGTGAGGATGCGATTCAGCAGCTCAGGCGGTATAAGACCGATAAGCTGTTTCTGTCGGCGGACGGGGTGGACAGCATCTGCGGCCTGACTACCCACCATTATCAGGAGGCGGATGTCAGCCGCGCGATGCTCGAGCGGGTCAACCAGACGATAATCGTGGCGGGAGAACTTCGCCAATATCGCGCCCATCGATTGTGTCGACAAGCTGATAACCAATGAAACCGCTGATAAAGAGGTACTGGATGTCCTGCGGGACAAGGGCGTCGAGATCATCACCGTTTAGCCGATCCCCTAATATAAGTAAAAGAGAGGGAACCCATGCGTAAACCACGCATGGGTTCCCTCTCTTTTATTGATATTAGGAATCCGTAAAAACCGAAAGTTTATCGAAACTTATTATTGACATTTAAATGAAAGTTATATATACTATAAACGAAACATAAAATCGAAACATAACCATACCAAAACCGAAGGGAAGGGGAAGAAGAGCAATGGGAAGGAACGACTGGTGGAAAGAGGAAATGGGGAGGGTACCGGAGATAAGGACGAAGGTACCGGGGCCGAAGAGCGAGGAGCAGCACGGGAGGTGCACGAAGTATTTTGTAGGGCTGTCAAGTCAGGTGAGCCTGTGTCCGGTGGTGTTCGAGTCTGGGAAAGGGTGTACGCTGACGGATGTGGACGGGAACCGGTACATGGACTTTTCATCGGGGATATATGTGACGGGGCTGGGGCACTGTCATCCGAAGATATCGGAGGCGGTGGCGCACTGGGCGAACAGGCTGATGAACTGCCACGATTTCACGACGCCGGTGAAGATGCAGCTGGTGGAAAAGCTGCATGAAATCACGGGAGGCCGTTTCGGCGGATTCCAGTTCTACGATTCGGGGACGACGGCGGTGGAAGCGGGACTGCGGTGCGCGCGAGCGGCGACAGGGAAGTATGAGTTCTATTCGTTCTGGCGGGACTTTCACGGCAAGACGCTGGGGGCGGTGTCGCTGGCGGTGGTGGGAGCGGATTCACATATGCGCGCGCCGGGCTTTTACCTGGCGGCGCGTCCGAATCCGTACAGGGACGCGTTCGGGCGGACGAAGGAGGAGGCGCTGAAGGATTCGACGCCGTACATACGGCTGCTGGAGCAGTCGATAGACAATGAATCGAGCGGGCATGTGGCGGCGATAGTGCTGGAGCCGATACAGGGCTGGAACGGTTCGGTAGTGCCGCCGGACGACTTTCTGCCGAAGCTGAGGGAGCTGTGCGACCGAAAGGGAATCCTGCTGTTCGCGGACGAGGTGCTGACGTGTATGTCGCGGACAGGGTCGTATCTGGCAATGGACCATTGGGGAGTGACGGCGGATATCACGACGCTGGGGAAGGGCTTCGGAAACGGGTTCCCGGTGACGGCGATGTGCGTATCGAAGGAGCTGGCACCGGCGGTGGAGAAGATATCGGCGTCGTCGTCGTACGGAGGGAATCCGATGGCGTGTGCGGCGGCGTTGGCGTCCATCGAGGTCATCGAGGAGGAGCAGCTAAACGAGCGGTCGGCGCATCTGGGAGAGCTGGCGCTGAAGAAGATGGAGGAAATCAAGGCGGCGCACAAAATCGTGGGAGACGTGCGAGGCAAGGGGTGTCTGCTGGCAATGGAGTTGGTGAAGGACCGGGAGACGAAGGAGCCGTTCGAAGAGGCGGGGAACCTGGTATATAAGAAGTCGTTTGAGAAGGGACTGGCTTGGGTGCCGTCGAAGCATATACTGCGTCTGTCGCCGCCGATGATAATGGAGGACGAGATGCTGCTGAAGGGATTCGATATCATTGAGGACGCGATAGCGGAGACAGAAAAGGAACTGGGGTATTGCTGAGGAAAGGCGTGGGAAGAGGATGGAAGAAATCGGCGTAGGCATTGTGGGATT
>CAKTXU010000097.1 GCA_934630995.1 uncultured Eubacteriales bacterium | reverse complement strand
GCACACCGATGAACGCCATTATGGGGATGGCGGCGCTGGCTCCGGCGCATCTGGATGACCGGCCCTGGATGGAGGACTGCTTGCAGAAGATTTCTATTTCCTCAAAACACTTGCTCAGCCTGATAAACGATGTGCTGGACATGAGCCGCATCGAGCGGGGACAGCTCACGTTAAACCCTGTGCCGCTCTCGATTCCCGAGCTGACGGAGCACCTGTCCGAGATGATGGAGGCCCAGGCGAAGAAAGCGGGAATAAATTTTATCGTCCGCACGGAAAGTGTTTCCCATCCCGCTTTTTATGGGGATTCCCTGCGCATCAATCAGGTTCTGATCAACCTGTTGAGCAATGCTATCAAGTTTACGCCTGAGGGCGGCCGGGTGGATTTCCTCACAGAAGAGATTCCATCTGAAAAAGGCGCCGGTTGGGTCCGTTATCGCTTCACGGTCAGCGACACGGGCGTCGGGATGTCGGAAAAGTTCCTCAAGGTAATCTTTGAGCCGTTTATCCGGGAAAACGGCACGGCGCAGATCGAGGGGACCGGTCTTGGTCTGAGCATCGTCCATGGGCTGATAGAGCTGATGGAGGGCGAACTCTCGGTGGAAAGCCAACCGGGGAGGGGCTCCACCTTCCGGGTGGAACTGGAATTTGAGACCGCGCCGGATGAAAAGCCTTCTGTTGACGAATCCCCCGGCTCCGCCCTCGAACGCAATACAGACCATCTATTCACCGGCCGCCGGTTCCTGGTGGCGGAGGACAACGCTCTCAATGCGGAGATTCTCTGTGAGATTCTCCGGAGCCATGGGGCGCGGACGGTGGTAAAGCCGGACGGCGTGCAGGCGGTACGGGCGTTTGAAGAGGCGGCGCCGGAAACCTATGACGCGGTTCTGATGGACATCCAGATGCCGAACATGAACGGCTACGAGGCGTCCCGCGCCATCCGCGCCTTGGAGCGTCCCGACGCAAAAGGGATTCCAATTATTGCCCTGACAGCGAACGCCTTTGCCGAAGATATTCAGACCGCAGCCGACGCGGGGATGACCGCTCATGTGGCGAAGCCTATTGATGTGGCTGTGCTGCAGGCAACGCTCAGCAGGGTTTTGCATCAATAAGAGCCGGTAAGGAGTAGAATAATGCGAAAAATTGTGAAAAAAAAGGGGATACCCGTAGGCAGAAGCCAGTGGATGAGCATTGTCAGCACGGCAATCCTTTTTCTGCTGATGCTTTGCTATCTGGTCATGACCGTCAGCAATTCCACCATGCTGGCGGCACAGACGGAGATTATCTCCGACCACCCCTTTGAGGTGGTTATCTCCGCCGGCGATGTGAAGCTCTATGTATCGGAGATGAGCCTGCGTACCGAGCGTCTGAAGCGCCACCACAACAGCGAGGATATAGAGATTGCCGGCAGCAAGCTGGAGGAGCTGGTTCTTTCTCTGGAAGAACCGGTCACACAGATGGAAGATCTGTATTTAGGCGATGCGGAGGATGTACAGACGCTCAAGAGAACCCTGGAGCTTTTAAAGACGGAGCAGAATGCTTATCTGGAGTTCTGTACTCGGCCGGAGCTCACCGAGGAGGAGAGCGAGGCTTACGCGCAGGAGCATTTACAGCCCCTTTATGATCGGGCTCTCCAGCAGACAGAAGGGATCGTTTCGATTGCTCAGGCGAAAAAAGTGGGTTATGGGATTACCGCGGAACGAATACGGCTCACCAACCTGATCGGTTCCATTGTGCTGATGGGCTTGATGGTGGTAGTGCTGTTGGTCTCTCAAGTTGTCCTGCACCGCCAGCGGAAGGAGCTGGTTTATCGCAGCAAGCTTTTTGACAACCTGTCGCTGAGCATCGACGACGCGTTCATCATCCGGGACGCGGGCACCAATGTCATCAGCTACCGCGGGCTCAACCTGAAACGGATCCTGGGGATTGCCATGACGGATGTCGAGGATCTTTACAAAGGGCTGAAAGAAGAGGACGCCCGGGCGTTCCGGGAGGGACTTCGCGATCCACAGTTCGCTTCACCGTTTGAAAAGCTGGTGGAATATACCAAACCCAACCGGGAAAAATGCTGGATGCTGATTCGGATCTATCGGGTGGAGGATTTGAACACCCCGCAGCTTATCGTCGTGTTTTCCGACCGTACGGACGAAGTCCGCTCACGGCAGGCGCTGCAGGAGGCCATGCTGACCGCGGAGCGCGCCAATATGGCGAAAAGCGAGTTCCTCTCTCGGATGAGCCATGAAATCCGTACACCGTTAAATGCCATCATCGGCATGACCACCATTGCGGCAGCCTCTGTTAAAGATCCAGCCAGAGTGGAGGACTGTCTTTCCAAAATCACCTTCTCCTCCAAACATCTGCTGATGCTTATCAACGATGTGCTGGATATGTCCAAGATCGAGAGCAGCAAAATGGTGCTGCAAAACGAGCCGTTCGATATCTTTGAAATCATCAACGGCTTCGTATCCACCGTTTATGCCCAGGCAAAAGAAAAGGGAATCGAGTTCCGTGAAACCATGGAGGGTTTTGGAAAGGACACCGTCTTTATCGGCGATTCCCTGCGACTGAATCAAATACTTCTAAATCTCAGCTCCAATGCGGTCAAGTTCACCGCCCCGGGCGGCAGTATCCGTTTGGACGTTTCCCGGCACAAGATTGGAAGCACCACCGATGTCCTTCGCTTCATTCTCTCCGATACCGGGATCGGCATGACGAAAGATGCCGTCGAGAGAATCTTCCAGCCCTTTGAGCAGGCCGACGCCTCCATCGCCAAGCGCTTTGGCGGGACGGGACTCGGCATGTCCATCACGAAAAACCTGATTGCCCTGATGGGCGGCCAGATTCAAGTGGAAAGCGAGCCCGGCGCGGGAACCACCTGTATTGTGGATTTGCCCTTTAAAAAAGGAGAGGAGAGCAGCGTACCGGAGCCGGATTTCGCACAGCAGGGGCTTCGGGCGCTGATTGTGGACGATGAGCAGCAGGTCTGCGAACAGACGGCTATCCTTTTAAGGAAAATTAAGATTGAAGCGGAATGGTGTTTTTCCGGTGCCGAGGGCGTGGAACGGGTGAAGGAGACCCACCGGGAGGGACGGGATATCGATCTGTGCCTTATCGATTGGAAAATGCCGGATATGGACGGCGTCGAGGTGACCCGCCGTATCCGGCGGGAGGTGGGAAAAGACGTTCCCATTGTAATGATTTCCGCTTATGATATCTCCGAGGTGGAGGACGAAGCGCGGGCAGCGGGGGTTAACGGGTTCCTGCCAAAGCCCCTCTACCGCTCCTCCGTCTACTCTGTCATCAAGGCTGTGCTGGAGCACAAGGAACAGCCGCCGTTCGATGGGGAAGAGAAACCGGCAGGCAAAGCTTTGGAGGGTTTGCGACTGCTGATGGCGGAGGATAACGCGCTCAATCAGGAGATTGCGGCGACGCTGCTGCGCATGAGCGGGGCGCTGGTGGATTGTGTGGAGGATGGCAGACGGGCGCTGGATACCTTCCTCACCTCGAAGCCCGGCGATTACGACGCCATCCTGATGGACGTCCAGATGCCGGTCATGGACGGGCATGAGGCCACGAGGTGTATTCGCGCTTCCGAGCATCCGCAGGCGCATACGATCCCCATTATTGCCACAACGGCCAACGCGTTCAGCGATGATGTTTCCGCCGCGTTGGCGTCGGGGATGAACGCCCATGTTGCTAAACCGCTGGATGTGGCGCAGCTTTGTAAAATACTCGCGGATTGTATCCATAGGGCGGGTGTCTGAAAAACTAATGCTACTAAAAAAGCAAAAGGAGCGTGAGCGGTTATGGGAAAATGGCTCCGAAACTGGGGCGGGCGAGGTACGGCCCTACTCCTGACGGTGCTCCTGGCCGCCGTGCTGGTTCCCAACGCGTTGGCTGCGGAGAAGGAACACCGCGTACTCAGGGTTCCTTTTCCTGGGGTGCAGGGGCTTACCGAGACGGCGGCGGACGGCAGCCGCAAGGGACTGGTGGTGGATTATCTCAACGAGATCGCCAAATACACCGGCTGGGAGTATGAGTACATCGATGTCAATGGCGACAGCATGATTGGGGAATTTTTAGAGGGAAAGTACGATTTGATGGGGGGAACCTACTATTCCCCCGGCTTTGAAGAATTCTACGCCTACCCGGATTACAACATCGGATACAGTAAATCGGTGCTTATGGCACGTCTGAACGATGACGGCGTCAGCAGCTATGATCTGCGGAGCCTGAACGGCAAGACCATCGGCGTCTATGAGCGGGCGGTGGAGAACATCCGCAGGCTGAAGGAATACCTGTCCATGCATGATCTGGACTGTGAGATCCGCACCTACTCCTATGAGCAGCTCGGGAAGGATGGGAAGCTTTACCCCTATCTGGAAAACGGCGAAGTCGACCTGCTGCTGGGGAATGGATTTGAGAATCCACCGGAATTTCGTATCGTCGCCTCCTTCGACTCACAGCCCTACTACATCGTGACAAACCTGGGGAATCAAGAGATTCTGGACGGGCTGAACATGGCTCTGGAGAAAATAGCGGACTCCAATCCGAATTTCGGCGCGAAGCAGCGTGCTGCAAATTTTCAAAACGAGGGCACTATTGATATCCGGCTCAATGAGACGGAACGGGAGTATGTCCGAAACCGGGGATCTGTCATCGTGGCGGTGCCCGAGAGCTACCATCCTTTGTTCTGCCTCAATTCGGCAGATAGCCTCCACAGGGGAATCGTGCCCGACATCCTGGACGAGGTATCTGAATTTACAGGGCTCACCTTTACTTACGTCTATGCCGATACCTACGGCGACGCGGTGCGTATCGTCCAGCAGGGAGAGGCGGAGCTGCTCTGCTTTTACATGGGCACTGAAGCTGAGTCGGTCCGGCAGGGGATGACCCTCACGGCACCGTATGTGGACATGAACAATATTGTGGTGCGCAACAAAGCGTCTACCTATCCGGATGACGGGCTGGTCTGCGCCGTCGTCGAGGGGCAGGCGCTTCCATCCGGGATTGAAGCTGCCCAGGTGCGCGCCTATCCCACCATCACAGACGCGCTCCGGGCTGTGAACGAAGGCAAGGCGGACTTCATCTATGGCCTGGCCAGCCGGTTGGAGTTAGATATCCAGCATTACCAATTCTCCAACCTGGTGCCGGTGACATTGGTCAACGATCGAAGTGACCTCGCCTTTGCTCTGGGACGGCCCTGTGACACTGACCTCCTGACCATTCTCAATAAGGCCATTAACAATCTATCCGCCACGGATCGCTCCACGATTCTGGATCGGAATCTGGTCTCCATCGGGGCGAGCCGGTTTTCACTGATAGAGCTTATTCATGCCAATCCCGTGACCTTCATCGTTGTGCTGACAGTGTTCCTCCTGACTCTGGTGGTGTTCGTGCTTGGGATATACCGGGCCCGGATGCGTTCCGCCGTTATGCAGAGCAATCTGGAGAAAGCCGAGGCGGAGAGCCGCGCCAAGGGGGAGTTCCTCTCCCGTATGAGCCATGAGCTCCGCACCCCGATGAACGCCGTGGTGGGCCTCACGGATCTTACCAGCATGATGGAGGGGGTCCCGGCTGAGGTGCGGGAGAATCTTCTGAAGCTTCGCTCCTCCTCCCATTACATGTTGAACCTTATCAATGATATCCTGGATATGAGCCGCATAGACAGCGGCAAACTTTCCCTCGCCAGTGAGCCTTTTTCCCTGGAACACATGCTAAGCGAGATTCAGACGATGATGGGGCCCGAAGCGCGGCGGCGGAATTTGATGTACACGCTGGAAATGGAGATCGTGCACAGCAATCTTACCGGCGACGTTATCCGCCTGAGGCAGGTTCTCACCAACCTGCTTTCCAACGCTTTCAAGTTCACTCCGGCGGGTGGAGCGGTTCTCCTGCGGGTAACGGAGGAGAGGGGAACGGACACAGAAGCCGCTTTCACCTTCCGTGTAACTGACACCGGGATAGGAATCTCACAGGAGGATCAAAAACGCATTTTTGAAAGTTTTGAACAGGTAGGCGCCAGCCACACCAAGAGCCAGGGCACCGGATTGGGTCTGCCCATCAGCAGCAGCATCGTCCGGAAATTGGGCGGCGAGCTGAAGGTCAAGAGTGAGCCCGGCCGGGGAAGCGACTTTTACTTTACCGTAACCCTGCCTCTGGGGAAATCTGAGGAGCCCCCTGCAGAAGGGGATGGACGGCTGGAAGACAAGCTGCTGGAGGGTGTTCATATCCTCCTGGCGGAGGATAACGACCTGAATGCCGAGATTGCGGCCCAGCTTTTGGAGATTCAGGGCGCGAAGGTGTGCCGCAGCGCAGACGGCAGACAGGCGCTGGAACGGTTCTCCGTGAGCCGGCCGGGCGAGTTCCAGGCAATTCTGATGGATATACAGATGCCCGATATGAACGGCCTTGAGGCCTCCCGCGCCATCCGGGCGCTGGACCATCCGGACGCGGCGGCAATCCCCATTGTGGCCATGACCGCGAACACCTTCCAGGAGGACGTGGACGCCGCGATGGAGGCCGGCATGAACGGGTTTATCCCCAAGCCGCTGGACGTGAACTATCTCTACCGGCTGCTGCGGGATTTGCTGCATGGAGGCGTTTCTTTGTGACACCGGCCAACTAAAACGACTTTGGACGGTATGCGTGTAATACAGTTTGCTAAAGCCAATTGAACGAAACTAAGATTACCGGCCAGCGCGAATCTTGACAGCACCTCTCTAGCGCTTTATGAAAAG
>CAKTXU010000096.1 GCA_934630995.1 uncultured Eubacteriales bacterium | reverse complement strand
CCCTCAGTCCCCGTGAGGAGGAAGAAAAGGGCGAGGGCGCACGTATCCGGATGGGACGCGGCTATGTGACGGTGCGGCCGACCAAGCGTGGCAAGAGTCTGGTGCTCACGGCGGAGGCGCCTGATATGGAGAGTGCGGAGGATATTTGCGGTGAACTGGAACGGCGGCTCGATACGGTTTCCCTTGACATCGGTGGGGAAAACCGGTAATATAGATAGAACAAGGCAGAGGCCAGCGGCCTCTGTACGTGGCCGGAAGAAGCGGCGGGCGGCAATTGCCGCTTTCCGTCGAACGTTGCATCATCGGAAATGTGTTCGGATAACTGGTATGGATTGGTAACGGACAGCCCCACCGAACGTGGGGCTCTTTTCCCGTGCGATATTTTCCCGCGCACACAAGAAATGGAGGATTATTTGTGACAACTGAAAGCAAAAAAGAGACGCCGGCAGTCCCCGCGAAGGGGACAAAATCCGACGGTCAGAAGAGAAAGCCGCGGCCGCAGCAGGGGAAGGAGCCCGTGCGCGCAGCGTCCTCTCCCGCCCCGGCGGCATCCGTTAATACGGCTGGGGTCAAAAAGCCTGCGGCTCCCCGCGGAAATGCGGGAAATCCAGGCAATGCGGCCGAGACTCCCGCCGTCAACCGTTCCCGCCGGGGACGGGGGAAAAAGGAACCCGCGGGTCTCCCCGTCAAGATAACCCCTTTGGGTGGACTCAACGAGATAGGCAAGAACATCACTCTCGTCGAATATGGCGAGGATGCCTTCCTCATCGATTGCGGCATGGCCTTTCCGGACGACGATATGCTGGGCGTGGACATCGTCCTGCCAGATTTCACCTATGTGGAGAAAAACAAGGACCGGATCAAGGGCATTGTGTTGACCCATGGGCATGAGGATCATATCGGCGGCCTGCCCTATCTGCTCAAGCAGATGAATTTTCCCATCTACGGCACCAAGCTCACCCTGGCGCTGGTGGAAAGCAAGCTCAAGGAGCACGGTCTGGTGGGAAAGGTCAGGCTGAATGTAGTGGAAGCCGGACAAACCATCCAGTTCGGCGCGATGTCGGTGGAGTTTATCCGGGTCAATCACTCGATTCCCGACGCCGTGGCCCTGGCCATCAAGACACCTATCGGCTATGTGGTGCATACCGGCGACTTTAAAATCGACTATACTCCCATCCAGGGCGGCGCCATCGATCTGGCCCGGTTCGGAGAACTCGGAAACACCGGCGTCCTGGCGCTGCTGGCCGATTCCACCAACGCGGAGCGGCCCGGCTATACCCCCAGCGAGCGGGTGGTGGGCGAGAGCTTTGCCAACCTGTTCAAGAAGGCGGAGAACAAGCGGATCATCATCGCCACTTTTTCCTCCAACCTGCACCGGATTCAGCAGATCATCGAGGCAGCGGTCAAGGACGGCAGGAAGGTGGCCGTTTCCGGCCGGAGCATGATAAACTTTGTCACCATCGCGACGGAGTTGGGCTATCTCAATTTGCCCGAGGGTCTGCTTATCGATATCGATCTCATCAACCGGTATCCCAAGGACAAGATGACCATCATCACCACAGGCAGCCAGGGAGAGCCCATGTCCGCCCTGACGCGGATGGCCTTTTCCGACCATCGAAAGGTCGAGGTTGGACCGGACGACTACATCATTATTTCGGCCACTCCGATCCCCGGCAATGAGAAGACGGTCGGCCGGGTGGTGAACGAGCTGATGAAGCGCGGCTGCGACGTGGTGTATGAAAAAATGTACGATGTGCATGTGTCCGGCCACGCGTGCCAGGAGGAGCTCAAGCTCATCCACTGCCTGACGCGTCCCCAGTTCTTCATCCCTGTCCACGGCGAACAAAAGCACCTGCAGAAGCACGCCAATCTGGCCAAGTCCATGGGGATGGATCCGAAGCGGGTGCTGATTTCCGATATCGGCAAGGTGATCGAGATCACCCGGGACAGGATGGAGGTCACCGGGGTGGTGCCTGCAGGCCGCATCATGGTAGACGGCCTGGGCATCGGCGATGTGGGCAGCATCGTCCTGCGGGACCGTAAGCATCTGGCCGAGGACGGCCTGATTGTGGTGGTGGCGACCATCGATCCTCATATCGGACAGGTGGTTGCCGGACCCGATATCGTCTCCCGCGGCTTTGTCTATGTGCGGGAGTCGGAAAAGCTCATCGACGACGCCCGCGCCATTGCCCGCAGCGTTCTGGAGGAGTGCTGCCGGGATCATTCCTATGACTGGACCACCATGAAGGCCCGGGTGCGGGATGAGCTGTCCCACATGCTGTTCCAGAAGACGAAGAGAAGCCCGATGATCCTGCCAATCATCATGGATGTGTAAGCTGTCGCGCTCCGATTAAATGTAGGGGGTGACGCAGATGCGTCGCCCCCACCCTCCAGTTTTCCCGCAGAAATGAGGTTTGCCATGAAAAAGAAACGGTTTTGGACCCTGTCGCCGGCGGTGATACTGCTGTGCGCGGCGCTTTTGCTGGCGGTGGGTTCCCTTTTTTTCTATAACCGGATACTCTTCTACAGTGAGCTGGCTGTTGCCGCCGTGCTCCTCCTCTACACCATCTGGCATCTGCGGCATATGCAGAAGGATATAAGGCGGGCAATGGCCCGGGTGGCCGGCAGTCTCAATCAGTCGGACAGGGATGCTCTGGCGGGGTTTCCCCTGCCGGCCATCGTCTGTTCTGGCGCTGGGGAGATCCTCTGGTATAACGATTATTTCCGCAACCAGGTTCTGGACGGCAACGAGATATTCGGAGAGTCCATCGGTCTGGTGACGGAAGGCCTGCCTGTGGGCAGTCTGGGAAAAAAGAAATATCTCGACGTCATCTATGCAGGCCGCCGGTATTCGGTCTATGTCAGCGAGGTTCACGTCAGGGAAACTGTTCTGTATGTGTTGTATTACGTGGACAATACCCAGCTGAAGGAAATCGCGGAGGAATACGCCTTCAGCCGTCCCGCGGTGATGATGGTCTACATAGACAATATTGAGGAGTTGATGCAGAACATCCGTGACAGTGAGCGGGCGCAGCTGTCCGGCCGGGTGGAAACCCTGCTGGAGGACTGGGTGGGGGATACGGGAGGTATCCTGCGGAAATACGGCACCGATCGCTTCATGGTTGTGGTGGAGCAGCGGTATCTCCAGAAGATGATCGACAGCAGGTTCGACATTCTGGACCGGGTGCGCACCATCCAGACCGCCGATCGTCTTAGCGTGACCCTCAGCATCGGCGTGGGCCAGGGGGATACCTTCCGCGAGTGCGAAAGCATGGCCCGGCAGGCCATCGAAATGGCGCTGGGACGGGGCGGGGATCAGGCGGCGATCAAGACCCAGAACGGGTTCGATTTTTACGGCGGCGTCTCCAAAGGGATTGAGAAAAGAACCAAGGTGCGCACCCGCGTTGTGGCATCCGCGCTGCAGGAGCTCATCACCGGCAGCGATAACGTGCTGGTCATGGGCCACCGCTTTTCGGATCTCGATTGTCTCGGCTCCGCCGTGGCCATGGCGGCTGCGTCCCGCAGCCTTGGCCGGCCCGCCTATGTGGTTACGCAGCGGGCGAAGACGTTGGCCGCTGAGCTTGTGGAGCGGTATGATGCGGCCGGCCGCGGGGATTTGTTCATGGAGCCGGACTACGCTATGGGTCTGGTGACCAGGAAAACCCTGCTTATCATCACCGACACCCACAACCCCACTATGCTGGAGTGGGGGCCGTTATATGAGGCGGCCCAGACGGTCGTGGTCATCGATCACCACCGGAAAATGGTGGCGCATATCGAAAATGCGGTGATATTTTATCATGAGCCCTATTCCTCCTCCGCCTCGGAGATGGTGGCGGAGCTGGTGCAGTATATGCCCTCCGGGGCTATCTCCCGTCTGGAGGCGGAGGCCCTGCTGGCGGGCATCATGCTGGACACCCGAGCCTTTGTCATGAAGGCGGGGGTGCGCACCTTCGAGGCCGCGGCCTACCTCCGCAAACTGGGAGCGGACACCGTGGAGGTCAAGCGGATGTTTTCGGGGAGCATGGAGCTTTACCGCAAAAGATCGGACATTGTGGCCAAAGCTGAGCTGTATCGCGGAACCGCCATAGCCTGCGATGAAGCGGGCGGTCCGGATGTGCGTATCGCGGCGTCCCAGGCGGCCGACGAGCTGCTTTCCATCAAGGGAGTGGACGCCTCGTTTACCCTATTCAATGAGAATGGATCGGTCAATGTGTCCGCCCGGTCGCTGGGCGATTTCAACGTACAGCTGGTGATGGAAACCATCGGCGGCGGCGGTCATCTCACCATGGCCGGCGCTTTACTAAAGGACACGACGATGGAGGAGGCTAAGCGGCGGCTGATCGCCGCCATAGACGTGCATCTGGAGGAGAGAGAGCGATCTCTGTCCGCACAGCTGCAGCAGAATGAGAAGATATAACGGAAACCGGATGGAGATAGTAGGAAGAGTTCGTTTGAAAGGATGAGTCATGACCATGAAAGTGATTTTAAAGCAGGATGTCAAGGGTCAGGGGAAAAAGGGAGAGCTGGTCAATGTGTCCGACGGCTATGCCCGCAATTTTCTGTTTCCCCGCGGCCTGGCGATGGAGGCGGACGCTCAGGCGATGAATGAGCTGCGCAACAAGGAGGAGGCTGCCAAGCACCGGGAGGAGATGGAGAAAAAGGCCGCCCAAGAGACGGAGGCGCTTTTGAAGGGGAAAACCCTGAAGCTCAGCGCCCGCGCCGGGCAGAATGGCAAGCTTTTCGGCTCCGTGACCACCAAGGAGGTGGCGGAGGAGCTGGAAAAGCAGTTCCACGTGACGGTGGAGAAGCGCAAGATTTCCATGGCCGATATCAAGGCCTTCGGCTCCTACGAGGCAGAGATAAAGCTCAGCCACGGCATCACCGCCAAGCTGACGGTCATGGTCACGGAATAACGGAAACGCCGGAAAGGAAACCGACATGGCAAATACGGAAACGCTTTACGGGGACGGCCTGAATCTGCCCTACAGCCTGGAGGCGGAGCAGGCGGTTCTGGGGTCTATCCTTATTGAGCCGGAAAGCATCAACCAGGTGGCGGATCTCCTGCGCCCGGAGCACTTTTATCTGCCGGAGCATCAGGCGATTTTTCGGGTGATGAGCGCCAAGATGATGGAGTCCCAGACCATCGACTTCGTCACGGTGCTGGAATCCCTGAAATCCGAAGGCTTTTTCTCCGGGGAGGAGGGGAAGGCTTATCTGCTGAAAATGGCCCAGCTGGTGCCCTCCATCTCCAATATCACCCACTATGCCCGCATCGTTAAGGAAAAGCACGATGTCCGCTCTCTCATCAAGGCGGCGCGGGAAATCGTGGAGGACGCGATGGATCCCGGCGTCGACGCGGGGATGCTGATGGATGCCGCGGAGCAGAAAATCTACGATATCCGGCAGGGGCGTCACCAGGGCGGGCTGGTGCCTATTCAGGATGTGCTGGCCAGCAACTATGAGATATTCAACAAGCTGGCCTCCAATGAACGGGATCAGTTCGTGGGCATTCCGACCGGTATTTCGACTCTGGACGAAATCACCACCGGGTTGAACCGCTCCGATCTCATAATCGTGGGGGCCCGTCCCGGTATGGGAAAAACCAGCTTCGCGCTGAATCTCGCCCGCAACGTGGCGGTCAAACAGAACAAGGGCGTGGCCTTCTTCAATCTGGAAATGTCCCGGGAGCAGATGGTCAACCGCCTGCTTTCCAGCGAGGCGCGGGTGTCCAGCCAAAAGCTGCGGGTGGGCAATCTGACGCCGGATGAGTGGGGGCGTATCGCGGCGGCCTCGGGTATTCTGTGCAAGGCGCCGATTTATCTGGACGACACCGCCAGCATCACCGTGCCGGAGATGAAGGCCCGCCTGCGCCGGCAGAAGGATATCGCCTTCGTGGTGGTGGACTACCTGCAGCTGATGAATCCGCCCAAGCGGGTGGAAAACCGGGTGCAGGCGGTGTCGGAAATCACCCGCTCCCTGAAGGTGATGGCCAAGGAGCTGAATATTCCCCTGCTGGTCTGCGCCCAGCTGGCCCGTACGACGGAAAAGCAGGCAAATCACCGGCCAGCTCTGTCGGATTTGCGGGAATCCGGCTCCATCGAGCAGGACGCCGATCAGGTGCTGTTTCTTTATCGGGACGAATACTACCGCAATGAAAAGGAAGATCCGACGGCGGTGGAGGTGGGCACATCCGAGGTGATCGTGGCCAAGAACCGCCATGGGGAGCTGGGTACCGTAAAATTGGCGTGGTCGGGTGAATTCACCCAATTCACCGCCTTGGAGATGCACCGCAATGAATGAGCCGGCGCTGACTGAAAAGGCTATGGAAATCATTCGGCAGGAGAAGCAGCTTCTGCCGGGAGATACTGTCCTGGTGGGGGTTTCCGGCGGGGCGGATTCCATGGCCTTGCTCTTTTTTCTCTGGGAAAATCGGGAACGGCTGGGGCTTGCGCATGTCGCGGCCGCCCACGTGCACCACGGGTTGCGCGGGGAAGAGGCCGATCGGGACAAGCGTCTGGTGGAGGACGAATGCCGAAGGCTAGGCGTGCCGTTGTATATCCGGCAGGCCGATGTCGCGGCCCTGGCGGCGGAGAGCAGGCGGGGCATCGAGGAGACGGGGCGCCGGGTCCGATATGCCTTTTTCGAGGAAATAGCCGCCCTCTGGGAGCGCTGTAAAATCGCCACGGCCCACACTGCCAGCGACAATCTGGAGACAGTGCTGATGCACCTGGTCCGCGGGGCCTCCCTACAGGGGCTTTGCGGCATCGCTC
>CAKTXU010000095.1 GCA_934630995.1 uncultured Eubacteriales bacterium | reverse complement strand
TGGTGGACGCCTTCCGCTCCACCCTGGAGGAGGCGGCGGAGGCGGATGTCATCCTCAACCTCTGCGACGCCTCCAGCCCCGACGCCGAGGAGCATCTGGCCGTCACCCGGGCTCTTCTTACCGAGCTTGGCTGCGGGGAGCGCCCCATCCTCACCGTTTTTAACAAATGCGATAAGGCCCTGGACCTGCTGCCCTACGGAGGCGGGCAAGCCCTGCGGATAAGCGCCAGAACCGGGGCGGGCATTCCCGCCCTGCTGGAAGCCGTCGCCGCCGCCCTGCCTCCCGATCGGAAGCGGGTCACCCTCCTGCTTCCCTTCGACCAGGGAGGACTGGCGGAACGCTGCCGCCGGGAGGGCGCGGTGGAACAGGAGGCCTATGGAGAGGACGGCCTGGCTATGACCGTGACCCTGGGCGCCCGGATGCTGGACGCCGTCAAAGACTATATACAGCCCTGACACCGTCGAAAGGAGCGGACACGACATGGACATCGGCAGCTATTGCTTCACAAAAAAAGGGAGCTTCGACATCCGCGATTTCAAGACCGGCGATACCGGCGGCTTTTCCGGCAAGGAGGAGGCCCGCCGCCAGCTGCGAAAAAATGTGGAGAAGATGGCGGCGCTTCAGGATAAATTCTACGCCCAGAACCAGGACGCCCTGCTGCTGATTTTCCAGGCCATGGACTCGGCCGGCAAGGACGGGGCGGTCAAGCACGTCATGAGCGGCCTCAATCCCCAGGGGGTGCAGGTTTACAGCTTTAAACAGCCCTCTCAGGAGGAGCTGGATCACGACTACCTCTGGCGGATCAACCGCTGTCTGCCCGAGCGGGGCAATATCGGCATTTTCAACCGATCCTACTATGAGGAGGTGCTGGTGGCCAAGGTCCACAACCTGCCGGTGAGCCAGGGCCGCCTCCCCGCCCGCTGCCTGAACGGGGACATCTGGGAGAAGCGCTACCGCCAGCTCCGGGATTACGAGCGGTACCTTTATGAAAACGGGATCACGGTGGTGAAATTCTTTCTGGACATTTCCAGGGAGGAGCAGCGCAAGCGCTTCCTCGCCCGTATTGACGATGAATCGAAAAATTGGAAATTCTCCCCCTCCGACATCGCGGAGCGGGGCCACTGGGACGACTATATGGACGCCTATGAGCAAGCTATCAACGCCACCGCCGCCAAGGAGGCGCCCTGGTACGTGATCCCGGCGGACAAAAAATGGTTCGCCCGGCTGCTTATTTCGGAGGTCGTGGTCCATCACCTGGAAAAGCTGGAGCCCTCCTATCCCACCGTAAGCGAGGAGCAGCGGCGTTCCCTCCTGCTATGCCGGGAGCAGCTGACCGGAGCGGAGGAGACGGCGTAGGATGGATGGCCGCCTGCGCGTGCGCTTTATAGCGCCCTGTTCCCAAAGCGAGGAAAAGGGTGCGTCGCAAAATGCAAGATTTTGCGACGCACCCCTGAATAACCGCTTGCGGGCCATGAAGTGTGGCCCGCATTTCGCGTCTTATAGACGCGAAACCGCGTTTTTCCCCAGTCTCTGCGTATATTGATGCCTTTTGTAACACCCCGTTTTTTTACACAGTATAACGCTTTCGCTTCCAGGAGAGGGTAAAAGCCGCGCCGGACAGCAGGGTCAGGAGCAACCCGGTCAATAGGGCGGGAAGCGGTTTTTCTCCTGTTTCCACCTGGCTGCCTCCTGCGGTGGCAGTAGTCGGCCCCGTCGCCGACTCGGTGGCGGTGCTCTCTCCCCCCTTCAGCTCCAGCCCGGCTGCGGCGGCCTTTAAGGCCCTTGTCCAGCTATCCACTACGCTTTGCTCGGTGATATTTTTATCCCTGGCAATACCGTCCAAAACCGTCCGCAACGCTTCCGCCGTTTCGTCGGTAAAGAGGCTCAAATCCTCCGGTATGCCGGCCAGGACTTTATCCAGGGCGCTGTAATCGGCAGGCTTATAGGCCAGTGCTTCCAGAGCTGCTTCCAGGGCATCGGCCAGGGTATCGATAGCCTCCTGAGAGGAGCCGTCCGCCAGAGCATCCCGCAGAGCCTGCGCGGCCGCGTCCACACCGGCGACGTCCACATACACACCGGCGTCCAGCCCGCCTGCTTGCGCCAGCAGGGCTTCCGCCCGGTCGGTATCCGCCGTCCTCTTCTCCACCCAAATAGGGTTGGAGAAAGCGACCAGGGTATCAACGCCCTTTTGGGCGTGAACCTCAACCCGGATGAATTCACCGTCGCCCACCGTCAGCTTGCCGCCGTACCGGAAGAAAGCCAGCGGTTCCCCGTCCCCCTGTTCATATAACACGATGGGGGCGCTGCGGCCCTTCCTATAGGCTGCCTCGATACCCTCTACCGTATCGCTGACGGTGTAGCGATACGCGACAACCTTGGTGAGGGCGGCGCCGTCCTCAGCCATGGCGGTGACATCCAGGGCAGCCTCGCCCGTGTCGCCCGGTATATACGCCGTTCCGCCCATATCGGCGCCGCCCAGGGTATAGCGGAGCTGGGGGCCGGTGCTGGCGTACAGACGTCCGTTGGCATACGCATCATAAATGTTCTCTTCGCTGAGAGAGTCCATCAGCAGGGCGTTGAACACCTCGGCCACCTGATCCTTGGTATGCCCGTCGGTATTGACCACACCCACATAGCGCTTCCAGCCGGAGATGTTGTACCGATCCCACAGCTCCTGCGCCATTCGATTTTGGGCTCTAGTGGCTATCGTGCCGTTGACGATTTCGAAGCCGGTGACCTCGGCGTATTCCGGAATGACATTGGCGGGGGACTCCAGGCCCGAATATATCCAGGGCTCATCGAAGGGATGGGCAAGAAAGGAGAGGCCACCGTCGGCTTTGATACTCCCGATGACCCGGGCCCACCCTTCCGCGCTGGTCTGGGGCTGATACGGAGCGGGGGTGTTATACTGGAGCATATGCCCGTTGGGGGTCGCGGTGATTTCATTGTTTTTCAGGGCAATAAAGCCGGTGGGGTTGGCCAGTTCCTTCCGCAGGGCGGTCAGGGCTTCGGCGACGTCCGCGGGTTCCCCCGGGTTGGCGTTGTGGTCGGTGGCGAGTATGAAGCTGTGGCCCTTGGTATAAGCGGAGAGGAAATTCTCATACAGGGTGCCGGTGCCGTCGCTGCGGGTGGAATGGGTATGGCCGTCCCCCCAGTAAAAGCCCTTGCCGGCAATATCGGCGCGGGCCTGGCTGACGATAGTAACCCCTTCCGCCGTCAATGACGCGGTCAAGACCGCCGCGCCGCCCTCCTTCGCCCGGAAGGAAAAGGTGTAGCTTTTGCTTTCTCCCGGCTGCAGGGTCAGGCTGCCGGTCAGGGGGCCGGTTGTACTGAGCATCAGGCCGTTGAAACGCACCTGATACCGCAGGTCCGTCATGGTCTTGTCCAGGCTGTTCTTCAATGTCAGCGTCGCCTTGATGTCGTCGCCCACCTCAGCCGCCGTCTTATCCACGGTCAGGGTGACGAAATCGCTTTCCCCGAAGGGCTTGAGGCTGACGATTTCCACCTCATCCACATACAGGTTGGAGCGCGCCCCGCCGCGAGGGGTAACCGACAGGGAATAGCCGGCATACCGGCTCATATCGAAGCCGCCGTCCCCGGAGGCATCGGAAAATTTCAGCAGCACCCGGGTCCATTGGCCCTTTCTATCGAGCACATCTCCCTTGCCGACTGTCCAGAGCAGATTGTTTTTGCTGTCATTGCCGCCGTCCGACCACAGCCGGAAGGTGAGCTGCGCGTCGTCCGCCAGCGTATCGGTCATCAGCCAAACCGACAGGGCCAGGTCGTCGAAATCGTAGAGCAGGCTGCTCAGATTCACCTTGGCGCCGGGAGCGTACCACATGGAGGATGCGGCGTTTCCTGTGGTGAGCCGGAGGGACTGAGGCCCCCGGACATAGGTGGTGGGGGTTGTGCCGCCGTTGGTGACTCCCACCTTGGTGGAATCACAGGTGTTGATGACATGTACCAGGTTTTCCGTCGGCCCCGGATCGGTCCAGATGGGCACCTCCACCAGCTGGATCTCGTCGACATAAAGATTGTAAGCGGGTTTTTCCCCCATATTGTGCTGTTCAAACCGCCACATGGTGACATCGTTCCAGTCGAAGGCGTCGGACATCTTGCCGTCTGCAAGACGCAGAAGCACATGATACCACTGTCCCGCCGTCGGGGCATAGCTGTCCTTGAAGATATAGCTCATCTGCCAGACGTTGGCCCAGGTGCCCCCGGAGCCCAGGCTGAACATGAACTCCACATCCTCCCCCACCGCGTCGGTATACACCCAGAAGGAAATGGCCAGCTTGTTCATCTGATCGGCGTAATCGCTGAGCTTTATGGGATCGATGCCCTTATAGATGCTGGCGGTTTTCCCGCTTTCAGGGGACATCAGGGCCCCATAGCCGCCCTGCCTCCGGAACTCACCGGTCAGGGACGCATTGCTGAAGCTGGCCAGCACAGCGTCGAAATCGGCAAAGGTGTATTTCACCGGGTAAGGGTTTCGCGGAATTTCCGCGAGCCCCATTTCATCCATATACAGCCGGGAGGATCGGCCGCCTTCCCTGCAGCTGATTTCCAGCCTCCAGCCCGTCACCCGCTTTTCATCGAACCGACCGGACGCCAGCCCCTCCTCCAGTGGAAAAACCGCCTGCCTCCACTGCTTTTCCCTGGCCAGCAGGGAGGACAAGGGCGCCGTCAGGGTCAGGCTCCCCTCCGCCGAGGATAATACGAGGGTTACCGGCGCATCCGTCACCCCCTCCGCGGCCAGCCACAGGGACATCGCCGTCCCCTGAGCGGCAAATGCCCGGAGGTCAACCGGTTCACCGAATGTCCCGGCCACCGACGCCGCATCGCCCTTCTCCGCGGTCAGCAGGAAGCTTCTCTTTCCTTTATACGCTTGATCATATTCAAAGGCGGCGTTCTGAAAGATAAAATCTCCCTTTTCGACATCTTCCAGCACCTTCAACACCCCGTACTCGCCCAGTGCCGCCTCCATCTCCGCTTTCAGTGTGACGATTTCGACCTTGTCGACCCACAGGGTGTCGGGCGTCGCGGCGGAACCATTGGAGGCGGGCACCTGGAGACGCAGCCGCCATTGGGTCACGTTCGTAAAGTCGAAGCCGTCCGCCCTTGCCGCTTCGCCCAGGGGGATAAGCACCTGCTGCCAGACTCCCGGGTTGGGGGCAAAGCTGGATTTTTTCGCATAGGACAGCACCCGCATCGCGTTGTCCCAGCTGCCGCCGCTGGCGATTTCAAAAGCGTATTGTCCGTCTACCTCGGGGGAATCGGTATATACGAAGAAAGAAATTGCCAGCTCATCCAGAGAGGCCGCGCAGAGGGACAGGTCGATATTGGGGCTGGCATAAATCACCGGCTTCTGGGAGGCGCTTTCGGAATAGAAGCCATAGCTCTGGGCGCCGCTGAAGGAACGGGAGGTATCCTCCAACCCACCGGATACCTTGATGCCGTCGTCGGCCAGAACCTGCTTCACCTTATACGGATTGTACGGGAGACGGATGAGCTCCAGCCGGTCCACCCATAAATCGGTTGTGCCGCCGCTGCGCTCCAGGGCCCATTGCTGTAGGCCGCTTTCCCATAGGAAGCTCCCTGTCATTTCCCGCGGCCGGATAATCACCTGGTGCCACTTCCCCGCCACTGGAGCGATGTCCGTCATCATAAAGTCTATGTATGCCCGGTTTCCCGCACCGTCCTTCAAAATCAGGCGTAAGTCCGTGTCCGCCGGACCAGCGTAGACCCAGAAGGAGAAGGCCATCTCCTCCTCCGCCTGATAATAGGCGCTCAGCCGGATGGGATTCAATGCGTCGCACCAGGCGCTCTGCTTGTCCGCGGCGGGAAAATGCAGACTGCTCCCCCCATCGACGCTCTTCCCGGCATCCAGCGCCGCGCCGCCCATCCCTATGTTGTGCCAGCCATCCATGGACGACTTGTCAAAATCAACCACGGTATACACCACCGGGTACGGGCTATTCTCTCCCTCGCTGAGGGCCGTCAGCGGCGGGGACAAAGCGGGCAGCAGCAGCGCCGCTCCGGCGGTTATGGCCAGGATCCGGGACAGAGAGCTGCGCCATAGCCTCCTGAAATCTCTCCTCATCATATCAATTATTCCTCCCACTAAAAGTCCCGGCCTGCATTGCTTGCAGCGGCAGGACGGCTTTGATATAATCATACCGAACCTTCATGCCGCTTTCATTAAAATTTGTATGACAGGACATTTTTAAAGATGGAGGATAACGCATGTATGACAGCATCTGCCTGGATACCTGGAACGATACCCATAAAATCCTGACTGAAGGGACTCACGGCATCCGGGCGCTTTCCACGTTCGGCTATGCCACCTTCCGGAAGGTATTCTTACCCCTGAAGCCCCACTATCATCACCATAAAATTGAATTCACCGTGATGATCAGCGGCAGCCAGAAATATACGGTCGACGGAAAAACCTATCAGATTCACGGCGGCAATGTCTTTTTTACCCATGCGGACGAGCCCCACGACTGCGCCGATTCTCCCCAGGAGGTCAGCGAATTCCTTTGGTTCCAAATTCTCATGGAGGAGATGCCCTCTGATTTTCTTGGTCTGGCGGAGCCCTGGAACCGGATACTGTACACCGCCTTGTCGAAGTACGACACGCGCTTGACCCAGGTCGGTCAATCCGCCATCAGGGAACTGAAAAGGGCCTTTTTCCTCATCGCAGGGGGCGATTTCCTGGACCGGCTGGCCGGGCAGGCCGCTTTTCTCCGCTTTTTATGCGGGCTGCTCCAAAGCGGGGAGGCGCATCCCCGGATAACCGAGGACATCGGCATGGCCGTGGACCACATCCGCACCCATCTGGAGGAGGATTTG
>CAKTXU010000094.1 GCA_934630995.1 uncultured Eubacteriales bacterium | reverse complement strand
CTTTTTTTAGGCAATTTTTGGTTTGACAAAAAAGACGGCCTGGAAGGCCGTTTCCCCCGCTTGTCCGCAAAAATCCCGCCGCGGTTTTGTGTCGAACCGCGGCGGGATTTTTCTGTTGACTATGTATGGCAGTCCTATGGGACGGGCGGAAGGATTGGGCACGCTCAGAAAAGGGGAACCTCCACCGCCTCGCCTTCCTTCATCGCCGATTCATGGGCGCAGATACCGGCCGCGGTGATATTTCCGCCCAGCACCTCATCGATCCAGGGCGTTCTGTCCTCTATCAGGCTGCTGACGAATTCATGAACCAGGTGAGGGTGAGAGCCGTGGTGCCCGGCGCCCGCTCCCATCTTCAGAGATTCCTGGGGATTGAGGGGGTCATAGCCGCCCCCGACGGTGAAGGACCAGAGCTCCTCAGGCAAATCCTCATAGAAATTGGGCATGGGCAGCTGCTCCGCCCGGCAGGTACCGCCCCGCCGCCCTTCCTCCGCCGGAAAAGCCGTGGTGATGTAGGGATTGTCCCCGTCCGCAAAGCCCCATTCAAAGCTCGCCTCGCTGCCGTAGACAAACAGCCCCTCCTGATACATCCGGGCCGTCTCAAACAGGGAGCGGGTCGCCTCCCCCTTCAACCCGTTTTCAAAGGTAAACAGGGCGCTTTCCACCGGGTATGGGTTGCCGTAGGGGACGGTCAGCCGCGGATCCATGGTACCGCTGCCCAAGGCGCGGACGGAGGCGATCCGCGAACCGGAAAGGGCTGTCATCGGTCCGATGGCGTGGGTGCCGTAGTACATGGGCGGCAGTCCCATCCAATAGTCGGGCCAGTTCGCCATATCTTGATAGTGAGAACCGCGCATGAATTGAATCCGGCCCAGCCGGCCGTTCTCCAGCATCTGCCTGACATAGAAAAACTGGTAGGTATACAGGGTCGTCTCCATCATCATGTACTTTTTTCGGCTGCGGCGCTTTGCCTCGGTAATCCGCCGGATGCCCTCCAGGGAAATCGCCATGGGCACCGTACAGGCGCAGTGCTTGCCCGCCTCCAGCACGGCGACGCTCTGCTCCTCGTGGAGCGGGATGGGCGTGACAAGATGGACGGCGTCCACCGTTTCGTCAGCCAGCACCTCCTCGAAGGAAACGTATTCCCGCTCTATCCCCAGCCGCTGGCGGAAGACCGCCTCCAGAGCCTTGTCGGTATCGAATACCGTCAGCTCGCCCACCTGAGGATGGGCCTTGTATATTTCGGCAAAGGCTCCTCCAAATCCAAGACCGACCAGCGCCACGTTCACTTTTTTCACACCGCTTCATCCTTCCTGTTTTAGGATGGTTTCATTATAGAAGACGGCGACGCCTTCGACCATGGACAAAGCGGAATATATCCTGTATAATATGGAAAAGTCCTGAATGAGAGTTTTACAAGCCGCTGGCGGGAGGGATGGCCGATGGACGGCGTTTACAATCTGGAAGCGCGCAGAACGGTGTCTGCCGCCGATCAGAACATCTACCGCGTTCCCGCCCTTCATCCCGACCGCATCATGACCGAACACGATTTGGTGTACATGGTGCGCGGCTCGTGGGAAATACGGCAGGACGGCACCCCTTACCCGCTCCGCCAGGGGGAGGCGCTGCTGCTCCACGGCGGCAGGCGCCACGACGGCGTTCGGCCCTGCGAGGCGGACACACGGACGCTGTATATCCACATGAGCATGGATGCCGCCGACCGGGTCATGCCGGAGCCCGGAGCCGGGGAGGCCGTCATTCCCACTCTGATTTCCTGTGCCGGCCGTGCCGGCGTGCCGCGGCTTTTTGAGGAGATTATCGCCCTCTTCCACACCGCCGGCCAGCCCCCTACCCGGGATATCCGGCTGTCGGCGCTGTGCCAGCTCCTGCTCTGTGAGCTGCGGGATGCCGCCCAGGCCTTTCCCGGACGGGACGAAGCGGTGGACAAGGCCCTCCGTCTCCTACAAGACACCCCCGGCCGGATGCTGACCGGCGGGGAACTGGCCGCGGCCGCCTATGTCTCCGAGCGGACCCTGCGCAACCGGTTTCTGCGCTTGTACGGTAAAACCCCGCATCAATATCAGATGGAACGGAAGCTGCAGGGCGTGCGGCAGATGCTGATGGATTTTCCGGCGATGCCGCTGCGGGAGGTGGCGGGGAACTACGGCTTCTGCGATGAATTCCATCTGAGCAAGGCTTTCAAAAGCGCTTTCGGTCTCTCCCCCGCGGCCTACCGCCGAAACAAGCATGAAAAAGACGCCTAACGGAGATTCTCTGATTCTCCATTAGGCGTCTTTTCCTCAATAATAGAGAGAGTCCGGAAAACGCCCTATGCCGGTTCCCCTATCCGGCGGACGGCGGCGACGGTATAACGGGGATTTTCCTCCAGGCGGCCGGATTCGTCAACCGGCAGGACGCGGAACGCCGCGCCGCCGGAAACGCCGTCGTCCACAATGAGGGGGAAGCGGCTCTCGGCCGTGTCTCCGTAGCAATACAAGGTCAGGGAAAACCGGGTGGTTTCATCCAGCCGTTCCACCGGCTCCGCCAGGGGCAGGATGGTCCCCTCCCTGACCAGGATCGGCATCCGGCCCGCCGGGAAATCCACGGCGCGCCCGCCTTCATGCGGCTGCCCCGTATAAAAATCCATCCATTTTCCCGCGGGCAGATAGACCGGGCGGCCATCCTGACCGGCGGTCATAGGGGCGATGAGGAGCCCGTCCCCCACCAGGAGCTCGTCGTCCACAGAATAGGTCGCGGGATCGTCCGAGTAATCGGCCACCAACGGACGAATGGGCGCCCGGCCCGCGGTGTGATAGGCGTAGAAGGCGCTGTACAGGAAGGGAATCAGCCGCATCCGCAGTTGCAGCAGCTCCCGGACCTCGTCCGTACAGCCGTGATCCAGCCAGGGGAAATGATCGAAATACCAGGCGTTTATCAGGGCGGCAGGGGAGAATATTACGGTTTCCAGCCGGCGGAGAAAATCCTCCTTGTCCCGGCCCTCCCGGACCTCGGGGACCCACAGCAGGCCGGAAAGCCCCGCGGTGGCCATTCCCCGGATAAAGGCCTTGTGATCATAGAGATCGCTGTACAGATGGAAGGGATAGGAGGCCGCGCAGGCCCCGAGATTGCGCACCTGGGACCAGGTGCGTTTCCCCTCCAAGGCGGGAAGGAGCGCCCTGGCGTATAGGGTGCCGAAGAGACTGTGCATCCTGTCGCCCTCCAGGCCGGAGGGGAAGACGGCCGTGTCGGGGAAGGACCAGGAGCCGGTGAAATCCGAGCCGTCGCATTCGTCCAGCTTGAACCCGTCGATCCCCTTTTCCACTAACCGGCGGCGGTGATATTCCGCAAAGAGCCGGGGAGCCTCCTCCCCCGCGAAATCGGGCACCAGGCCGTCCCAGACCAGGAAATCCCCGCTGTAGGGATACAACGGCTCATATAAAGGGGACTCCGGATGGGTGAAGGCGTGCTCCCATAAATTCACATGGAAGCCCATCTCCCGCAGAGCAGCCGTCATCCCCTCCGGATCGGGAAACCGGTCCCGGTCGAAAACAAAGGAGCAGGAATAGCTCCTGGTTTGCCAGCCCGGCTCCAACCCGATGCCGGCGCAGGGGAGCTTCTCCCGCCGGAAGGCGGCCGCCGTTTCCAGCACCTGCTCCTGGGTATAGCGCCCGAAGCAGCGGTAATAGACGCCCAGCCCCCACAGCGGCGGCATGGCGCCCCCGCCGGAGAACAGATTGTAGCCCGCCACGGCCTCGCCGACCGAGGCGCCCTGAAAGCGGTAGAGCTCCACCCCCTTGGCGCCGGGGATGTCGATGACGATCACCGCGTCCTCCGCCACCTCCCTGGCCGCGTACAGCTCGTCGGTGGAAACGGCGACCTCCCGGGCCGCCGCGCTCTTCCCGCCGCTTTTCCGGCGGTAACCGCAGTAGACAGCGGCCTGCCGGGCGGTATCGATGTAAACGCCGCAGCCCCGGCTGGTGACGAAAAAGGGGACCGGCGCATGGGAGTCGCCGCTGGGGGAAAGGGCGTCGGCGTTGGAACGCAGCACCGCTTTGCCGCCGGTGAAGTCGAGGCGGTGCAGCTGCAGGCCGAAGCCGAAAACATGGGCCCCCTGTTCCAGAGGGAATTCCACCCGGCAGCCGGTATCCGTCGTGGAGAAGCGCAGCCCCGCCCAATCCTCCGGGGCGCACTGCCGCACCTCAATTCGTGACGCGGGCTTGAAGCTGCAGGGGGTTATGGCCTCCGGTGTTCCCAGGGTCAATTTTTCCGCCGTCATGTCTCATCCCATCCTTTATCTACAATGAAAGCGTGGGTATCCGGAATATGGATTCATCATATCCTCCCCGTTATTCAAAGTCAAGGCAATCCCGAAAAAAGGAGCGGGAAACCGAAAGATCCGGTCCCCGCTCCTGTATTTCCGTGATTAAAGCCTCATGCGCTCAGAGCTGCCCGATAAGGTCGAGGACGCTCTCCAGCTCCTCCGGCTTGACCCTGTCCGGGAACCGGCCCTCCAGCACACAGTCGGTGAAGTACCGGATTTCATTATAGTAAGCGTTGCTGGCGGGGAGATTGATCCCGTTGGGCGCGGCGCCGGCCTCAGCAGCCACCGCAAAGGGCGCGCCGTCGGAGGGATATACCTTGAGCACACCGTCCCGCAGCTCCACCACCGCCCGCTCCAGCTGGAAGCGGAAGCCCGCCCGGAACGGATAATCGCAGTCAAACCAGGAGGCCTCCCCGGTGATGAAAAATCCGGGGTATTCATAAACGGCGTGAATGTAATCCTGTTCCTTCCGGACACCCCGGTGGCTGAGTACCCTGTCCGGCCTGCCGAAGGCGTAAACCATGAAATCCAGGTCATGGATGTGCAGATCGAAGGGAACCAGGCCGCTGCGGGCCGGATCGTTCATCCAGTTGTCCCAGCTCCAGCGGGGGACGTTGCCCAGCCGGGTCATGCTGCCGCTTATCACCCCACCGTAAGTCCCCTCGTCCACGAGCGACTTCAGATAGATATATTCGCTCCAGAAGCGGAGCACCTGGGCCACCATGACCGCCACCCCGTTTTCCTCCGCCGTCCGGTAAACCCGCCGGACATCCTCCCGGCAAAGAGAAATCGGTTTTTCCATCAGCACGTGAATGCCCTTTTCCATGGCCTTGACGGCGAAATCCGCATGCAGATAGGTGGGCACACAGATATCCAGGATATCCAGCGCCTCCTTTTCCAGCATCTCGTCCAGAGACGGATAGGCGCGGGCCCCCAGCCTTTGGGCCGCAGGCTCCACGGCCTCGGGACGGATGTCGCACAGGGCCGTGAGCTTAGCCTCGGGCACCTGCTCCCAGCCGCCTATATGCGCGGTGCTGATACCGCCGACGCCCACCATACCGACCTTGAGCATATCCTTCTCCTCCTTCACAGCGATGCCAGAATGGCCTCGAGATAGAGTTTGGCCTCCCGGATATCCCGGGCCTGCTCCTCGCCCGCTATCTCTCTCTCGATGGTCAGACAACCGTCATATCCCAGCTCCCGGAGCCTTCTCAGCAGGGCGGGAAAATCCACCTTGCCCCGGCCCAGCGGCACCTCCCGGCCCAGATCATGTCCGTTATCCGGGTAAAAGCCGTCCTTGGCGTGAACGCCCAGCACATAGCGCCCGAAAACATCCAGGGCATCCACGGGATTGGCCTTGCCGTAGAGGATGAGGTTGGCCGTGTCCAGATTGACGCCCAGATTATCCGTCCCAATGGCCTCGAACATGCGCAGCATCGCCACAGGGGTTTCCTGGCCCGTCTCAAACAGAAGGGTCTGCCCGTTGGCCTGGAGATGCCGGGCCACTGTTTTCAGGGCGGCGGCCATCCCGGCGAACTGCGGATCGTGGGGATTTTCCGGGATAAAGCCCATATGGCTGACCACGTGGGACACGCCCAGCTTTTTGGCAAAATCCGCCCCGTCCATCAGATTTTTCATCCGGGCGTACCGATAGGCCTCGGGGAGCAGCCCCAGCGTGAGCGGCCCGTCGTAGAAATTCCATTCCGCCGGCCCCTCCATCCCGCACCAGAAGGCGGTGATTTCCGTGTCATGGGCCTTGAAGCACTCCCGCAGCCTGACCGCTTCCTCGTCGGTCCACAGGGCCATGTTCCAGGTCAGCAGCTGGCAGCGCCGGAAGCCCTGGGCCTTCATCCGGAGAATTTTCTCCTCCATGTTCCCGGCGTCATGGGTGACACACACACCGATGTCCATCGCTTTTCTCCTTTTTTCAACAGAATTTCAGGAGCTCCTATGGCTATCATACAAGAAAGTATGGTATACTGAGTAGAACCCGATTGATGGATTCTAGCACAATTTTATCCTTGGGAGAGGAAAGCTATGGAAACCGGCTTCAAAGAGCGGATGAACGTTCCTTATGAGGATCTGCCTGTCAGAGTGCTGCATATGGATATCCCCCCCGGCCAGCTGTGCTTTGCCCCCCACTGGCATGAAAGGATTGAATTCCTTCAGATAGAGGAGGGCGGCATGCTGCTGACCAGCCGGGGCAGGACGGTACCGGTGGGGACGGGAGAAACCGCCGTCATCTGCCCGGGCGAGCTCCACGCGGGCCGCTCAGGCGAGGACGGGGTGCGGTATACCGTCGTCATGGGGGAGCCGGAGCTGATGGACGAGGGGGACGTGTGCGCCTCCCGCTTTATCCGACCCGTGTTTTCCGGGCGGCTGCGTTTTGAAGCAGTCGTGCGGGACGATGAGGTGCGCGGGTCGCTGACGGAGATAGCGCGGGAGGACGCGGCCCGGCTATCCGCCTATCCCATGCGGATAAAGGGGCTGTTTTATGAGCTGTTCGCGCGGCTCTGCCGGGAGCATACCTGCCCGGACGCCGCTCCCGCCCACCC
>CAKTXU010000093.1 GCA_934630995.1 uncultured Eubacteriales bacterium | reverse complement strand
GCGTTTACAAGATGGAGCTGCTGTCCAACCTGATCGTGTACGGCCTGGATGTGGAGCAGAGCAAGGAGTTCAAGCGCAACAGCGAGACAGCCAGCGTCCGCAAGGACGGGGTGTCCGTCACCCTGCGGGAGAACGGCTTCACGGCAAGCTACCGCTTCCCGGCGGAGGGATGGACCATCCCGGTCCGGGTGGAGCTGGAGGGGGAGCGGCTGGCGGTGTCGGTGGATACCGACGCCATTGCGGAGGAGACGCCGGACAAATACCGGATAACCTCCCTCTGCCTGCTGCCCTATTTGGGGGCGGCGGGGCTGGAGGAGGAGGGCTATATCCTCCTGCCCGACGGCAGCGGCTCCCTGATGCGCTTCAACAACGGCAAAGCCCTCAGCGACGAGGTCATCGTGCCCCTGTACGGCCGGGACATAGCCTCCAGCCTTCTGCTCAAAAGCACCGAGGAGCAGCCCGCCTGCCTGCCCGTTTACGGCTTCAGCAAGGCGAAGGGCGGGCTGCTGGCGGTGGTGGACGCGGGGGCGGAGACGGGCAGCATTCATGCCCAGCCCAACCGCCGCACCTCCGCGCGGGCCAGCGCCTACTGTGAGTTCCGGCTGCGTCCCTCCGACATCTTCGTGCTGGATGCGGACAGCGGCCTGCCCCAGAGCATCTATCTCTACTATGAAGAGGCGATGCAGGCCGGAGCCTGCCGGCTGCTGCTCTATCCCCTGGGGCCGGAGGAGGCGGGGTATTCGGGGATGGCCAGGGCCATGCGGGGGTATCTGACGGAGACGCTGGGCCTTGAAAGCGGCGCGTCCATGCCGGGGATATATCTGGATGTATACGGCGCGGTCAGAAAAAGGGAATCCTTCCTGGGGCTTCCGCTGGAAAGGACGAAAATTCTTTCCGACACGGAAAGCGCCGCCGCCCTGCTGGATGAGCTGGAAGCCGCCGGGGTGGAGGACGTGAGCCTGCGGTATCTGTCCTGGTCCAGGGACGGGCTTGCCCGCCGGGTGGAAAAAAGCCTGACTCCCGCCGGGGGGGTGGGGAGCCGCGGGGAGCTGCTGGCGTTGCAGAAACGGCTCGAGAAACAGGGCGGACGGCTATACCTGGACGCCGAGCTGCAGCTCTTTTATAAGGGGGGCAACGGGGTATCCGGCTTCTTCGACATCAGCCGCAGCCTGTCCAACGCCCCCGCCTATCAATACGATTTCCCCCTGAGTACCGGCCTGCGCAAAAGCAACGGGGAGAGGGGACTCCTCCTCAGTCCGGCCAAGCTGCCTTCCATAGCGCAGCGGCTGTTTGCCCGGGCGGAGAAGGAGGGCTTCGGCGGTTTGTCCCTGGGCACCCTGCCCGGCACCCTTTACGCCGATTATTCCAGCGGGGTCATGGCCACACGGAGCAAATCGCTGGAGTGGGTGAGACAGGCGCTGGAGAAGAGGCCGGAGGGCATCTCCCTCCTGGCGGACACCCCCAATCTGTACGCTCTGCCCTATCTGGCGGGCGCGGTGAACCTGCCGTCCTCCTCCTCTCGCTATGACGCTACCGACCGCAGCGTTCCCTTTTTGCAGATGGTGTTCAGCGGGCTGCTGGATTACGCTCTGTCCCCCATCAATCTTGGCGCCGACCCGCAGGCGGGCCTGCTGGCCGCGCTGGAAACCGGGGCCGGGCTCCATTACGCTCTGCTGACCGGGGACAACCATACGGTGATGGGCACCCGGCTGGACTACCTGACCAGCGCGGAGGCCGCCGATTGGCTGGAAACCGTCAAGGTTCAGGCCGCGCAGGCGGCGGCGGTGTGGGAAAAGACGGGGGGAACGCCCCTCCATTCCCATGCCGTCCTGGAGGGCGGGGTGACCCGCACCCTGTATGAAAACGGGACGGCTGTTTATATCAACCGGGGGACGGCCGACCGGGAGGTAAACGGCGTCCGTGTACCCGCGGGCGGCTACACGGTGAGACAGGAGGGGGCGGCATGAAAATCGGGTTGAAGGCGGAAAAGCCGGGAGGACGGCAGCTTGGCTACGAACGGAAAAAGAGGCTGGCTGGCGCCCTGTTCATCCTGCCCTGGGCCGTGGGCTTTCTCGCCCTTTTCCTGCGTCCCATCGTCAGCTCCATGCTCTATTCGGTGACCAACGCCACCATTGCGCAGGGGATGAAGGGGGACTTTATCGGCTTCGCCAACTATATCAAGGCCTTCGCCTCGGATCAAAAATTTGTGCAGTATCTGGCGGGGGAGCTGGGCAATTTTCTCTATAATGTCCCGGTTATCCTCAGCTTCAGCCTGTTCATGGCGGTGATCCTCAATCAGAAATTCCGGGGGCGCACGGTGATGCGGGCTATCTTCTTCATACCGGTGGTCTGCGGTTCGGGGATTATTCTGCAGATTATGAGCGGGGACGCCCTGTCCCAGTCGGTGATAAGCGGCGCCCGCTCCTCCATGCTGTATCAGTCCTCGGCCCTGGAGCAGATTCTGCTGGAGGTGGGGGTCGGGGAGGAGCTGGTCAGTACCCTGACCGGCATCGTGTCCAATATCTTCAACCTCACCTGGAAGAGCGGGCTGCAGATCCTGTTGTTCATTTCGGGGCTCAACGCCATTCCCTCCCACCTGTATGAGGCCGCCCACGTGGAGGGGGCGACCTCCTGGGAGGCCTTCTGGAAAATCACCCTGCCCATGGTGTCCCCCATCATCATGGTCAACCTCATCTATACCGTTATCGACAGCTTTACCGATTATTCCAACACGGTGATGACCTATATCCTGGACTTCGGCAAGCGGCTGGAATTTTCCTACAGCGCCACCCTGTCCTGGATTTATTTCGTCATTGTGGCATTGATTGTGGGCATCGTGTACGCCGTCATCAACCGCCGGGTGGCGTATGTGGAGGAATAGGAACCGGCAAGCGGAAAGGATGGATTTGCCATGCGCGTCAAATCAACGATAAAGCTCCCGGCCTGGCTGCGGCTGGAGGGGGAGGAACGGCGGGGCGTGCTCCTGAGCAAGGGCGGCGGGCTGGCGTGGAAGCTCGTCCGTCTCGTGCTGCTGCTCTGCATGAGCTTTGTGGTGCTCTACCCTATCCTGTACATGGTCAGCGTTTCCTTCCGGGAAAGCCGGGACCTCTACGACCCGACGGTCATCTGGATCCCCAAGCACTGGACGGTACAGAATTACAGGGACGTGATGGAGGCCATGAATTTTTGGCCCACCCTGGCCGCTACCCTGCGGCTTTCTCTGCTGGGGACCCTGTGCAACGTGACGATATGCGCCATCGCGGGCTACGGCTTCGCGCGGTTCAAATTCCGGTTCCGCAACCTGGCCTTTGCCTGTGTGTTGGCTACTATCATCATCCCGCCCCAGAACGTTTCCATTCCCATGTACATGCAGTATGTCAAGTTTGATTTCCTGGGAATCGGCTCCCTGGCGGGCCTGTTTACCGGCGAGACGGCGGGGGTCCCCCTGCTGAACAGCGAGTTGACCATGTATATTCCCGCGCTGCTGGGGCAGGGGATCCGGGCGGGTCTGTTCATCTATATTTTCCGCCAGTTCTTCCGGGGTATGCCCAAGGAACTGGAGGACGCGGCTTACATAGACGGTTGCGGCATCTTCAAGACCTTTTGGCGGATCATGCTGCCCAACGCCATGCCGTCGGTGCTCTCCTGCTCCCTGTTCTCCTTCGTCTGGTATTGGAACGATTATTACACCGTTTCCATGTATTTTAATGAACCCAAAACCCTGTCGGTGGCCCTGGCCATGCTCAAGGACGTGCTGCGGGGACAGGGGTTGGATATGTACACCAATCCCTATGTCATCGTCACCCAGATGCAGGCGGCCTGCGTGCTGACAATTGTGCCCCTGCTGATTATCTATATCTTCCTCCAGCGGTATTTCACCGAAAGCATCGAGCGGACCGGCCTGGTCGGTTGAGCCGGGCAATTAAAAGAGAAAGAGAGACTTTTCCATGAGCGACTATGCCGTCAAGGCCTATCCCTCGCCTGCGCTGCTGACCGGCCATCTGCATATGGGGGGCCGCAATCCCCGGGGGGACAGCATCGAAGTCACCAATCAGTATCTGACCTATAACGGGAGACCCTGGATCCCGGTCATGGGAGAATATCCCTATTCCCGCTCCGACAGCGCCCACTGGGAGGAGGAGCTGCTGAAAATCAAGGCGGGCGGTGTCACGATCGTCCAGTCTTACGTGCTGTGGATCCACCATGAGGAGGAGGAGGGGCGCTTCGATTTTTCGGGGAACCGGGATTTGCGGCGGTTCGTCACCCTCTGTCAGAAGCACGGGCTGCGGGTTTTCCTGCGGCTGGGACCGTGGATCCATGGGGAGGCCCGCAATGGCGGCTTTCCCGATTGGCTGCTGAAAAAGCCCTTTCACCTGCGCACGGAGGATCCGGACTATCTCGCCTGTGTGCGGGAGCTGTACACCCGGCTTTTCCGGCAGGTGGAGGGATTGCTTTTCAAGGACGGCGGGCCGGTTGTCGGCATCCAGCTGGAAAATGAGCTGGTGGACAACGCCTCCTATCTGCTGACCCTCAAGCATATGGCGCGGGAGATCGGCTTCGACGTGCCCCTATACACCGTCACGGGCTGGAGCATCGCCGAGGGCGGCGCCCAGATCCCCAAATATGATGTGCTGCCCATGTTCGGCGGTTATCCCGAGGCCCCGTGGGAGCAGCATATGGAGCCCCTGCAGCCCAACGATCATTATTTCTTCCATCATGTGCGCAACGACGCGGAAATCGGCACAGACATTGTCAAATCCATCAGCGAGGGGGATCCGTCCGCCTGTGTGGATTACACCCTGTACCCCTATGTCACCTGCGAAGTGGGGACCGGGGTGTGCCCGACCCATCATCGCCGTCCCGCTATCGCGCCGGACGACGTGGCGGCCCTGATCACCACCGAGGTGGGGTCGGGCAACAACCTGCCGGGCTATTACCTTTATCACGGAGGCACCAATCCCATCGGGAAAAACAGCACCATGCAGGAATCCCGGGCCACGGGCTACCCCAACGACGTGCCGGTGCGCAGCTATGATTTCCAGGCGGCAATCAGTGAATGCGGCATTCCCCGGGGGCAGTATCACCGGCTTCGGCTGCTGCATCTGTTCCTCCGGGATTTCGGGGAGGCGTTCGCCGCCATGACCTCCTTCCTCCCGGAGGAGGCCGTCACCGACCGCCGGGATACCGCCGGGCTGCGCTGGTGTGTCCGGGCCAGGGGGGACGCGGGCTATGTATTCGTCAACAATTACCAGCGGCTGGCCGCGCTATCCCGGCATGAGGGGGTGCGCTTCCGCGTGTGCACGGAGACGGGGACCGTCGCCCTGCCCGGGCCGGAAGGGCTGACGGTGGAGAACGGGGTCTATTTTTTCCTTCCCTTCGGCCTGAGGCTGGGGAGCCTCACCCTGCGGTATGCCACTGTTCAGCCCGTCTGCCGTCGGGGGGATGACTTCTTCTTTGCCGTGCCGCGGGGGCTCGCCCCTTCCTATCTGCTGGACGGCGCTGTCCGTATCGAGGGGGCGGCGGTCGCTCAGGAGGAGGGCGGCCTGCGGGTACAGGTTCCGGCAGAGGAGCTTTCCGTTTTTACCGTCACGGATGCGGACGGGAAAGTCATCCGCTTCGTCACCCTGCCGATGGAGGAGGCCGAGGGCCTTTATAAGCTGGGAGAGCGGGTCTATCTCAGCCGGGCGGGGCTGTATGAAGACGGGGAGGACCTGATCGCTTACCGCTACGGCAACGCGGATTTGTCCTGCCGCGTCTACGAGGAGGGGCGGTTCCGCGAGATAGGGACAGTGGTCGAGCCTCTGCCTGAATCGGTTCCCTATACCCGCCTTCCCGGCGACGACCGGCATCTGCTGGATAACAGCGCGCTGGCGCAGGAGCTGTTTCTGGACGGGAGAAAGCCGGTGCTGCTGTATGAAATTGCCCTGCCCCAGGACAAGACCGATTGGTTCCTGTCGGTGGATTTCGTGGGAGATGTGGCGCAGCTCTATGACGGGAAGCGGCTGCTGGCGGATCAGTTCTATTTGGGGCGTCCCTGGGACGTGGCGCTGGACGCGGTGGAAGGGGACACCGTCACCCTGGTGATTTCCGAGCTGAAAAAGGACGGCTGCTACCTCGAATGCGATGTCCGGGAGGGGCTGCGGCTGAACGGTCTGCGGCTCAAGAGGATGTACCGCGCCGCGCTGCGGCAGTGATCGTCATGATAGCCGCCATAGTCAAAACAGCCAAGAGGAGGAAATAAGCGATGGATAGGAGACTCTGCCGGGCGGAGGCCCTGAAGGGGCCGTATTTTACACTGGCAGCCTGCATCAGGGCGCCCCGTTGCCGCACGAGGGAGCAGACTCTGCTTTCGGAGCGGAGCGGCTGCGACTGGTTTACCCTGCGTATTCAGAGGGCCTACGGTATGCTGGCGTTTTCCGCGCCCAACCTGGGGGATTACGCCTGCGGCGTGGTGGACGACGGCCGGTGGCACCACATTGCCCTGGTCCTGGACGGACCGGAGCTGCGGTTTTACCTGGACGCCCGGCTGCTGTATACCTTCGATGCCCCCGGCGGTATGATGGGGACGGCGGGAACGCCCGTAGTGGGAGCCGCTGTGGACGGAAGCCTCCCCTATTACGGACAAATCCAGGATATCCGGGTGGAAAACCGCGCCTATACCCCGGAGGAGCTGCGGGCGCTGGCGGAAGCCCGTCCCGCTGAGCCGCAGAGGGCCCCCTTTACCCAGGTTCCGCCCGCGCCCCTGTATGAGGATCCGCTCTTCAACTCCGCCAAGGACGGCACGGTGGTGTGGAATCCTGTGGAGAAAAGCTGGTGGTTCGTGTACATGCAGATTCGCAACGGCCGGGACGAGCCGGGGGTGTCGGTCCATCACGGCACCACCATCGGGGCGGCCTCCTCCCCGGACGGGCTCCACTGGACCTAT
>CAKTXU010000092.1 GCA_934630995.1 uncultured Eubacteriales bacterium | reverse complement strand
GCCTATACCGGCGAAATCCTGCGGGACGGGATGCGCCCCGGCTATCTGTCCCAGGAGCTGACCGGAGCCGAACGGGCTTCGTCGGTTTATGCCTTTTGTCTCCAGGAACCGGCATTTCTCGACAGGGAGCCGCGGGAGCTGTCGGAGATTGCCGCGGCCCTGGGGTTGCCGCCCGCATTGCTGTACGACGACCGGCCGGTGTCCACCCTGTCGGGCGGGGAACAGGTCAAGCTCCGGCTTGCCCGGCTGCTGGCGGCCCGCCCCGATTTCCTGCTGCTGGACGAGCCCTCTAACGATTTGGATCTGGATACCCTGACCTGGCTGGAAGCCTACCTGCTCGCCTGTCCTCTGCCGGTGCTGTATATCTCCCACGACGAAACCCTGCTGGAGCACACGGCTAACGTGGTCATTCATCTGGAACTGCTGCGGCGGAAAACCGTACCGCGGGCCACTGTGGCGCGGATGCCCTACCGGCAGTATGTGGATCAGCGCCTGTCCCTGCAGGCCCGTCAGGAACAAATGGCCCGCAAGGAAAAGGCTGACCAGGAAAAACAGATGGAAAAGTACCGCCGGATCTACCAGCGGGTGGAGCATGAACAGAATGTCATCAGCCGCCAGGATCCCGGAGGCGCCCGCCTGCTGAAGAAGAAAATGAAGGCGGTCAAATCAATGGGCCGTCGGTTCGAGCGGCAGGCGGAGGACGCCACTCCCATGCCGGAGGCCGAGGAGGCGATATTCGCCTGCTTCCCGGAATCCGCCGCCCTGCCCGCGGGCAAGCCGGTGATCGACTATTCGCTGGAGGTCCTGCGGTTGGGGGACAGGGTGCTGGCGGAGGGGATTCGTCTGACCGTTACCGGGCCGGAGAAGATCGGCATCACCGGCCAAAACGGGGTGGGAAAAACCACTCTTCTCAGAGCGTTGGCGGCCGAGCTGTTGGCAAGGCCTGAGCTCAAGGCGGCCTATATGCCGCAGAATTATGAGGAGGGGCTGACGATGGCCCGCACGCCGGTGGAGCTGCTGTCGGCCGTGGGGGACAGGGAGGAACAGACGCGGATCCGCACCCTGCTGGGCAGCTTGAAATACACCCCGGAGGAGATGGAACATCCGGCCGGAGCGCTGTCGGGGGGACAGAAGGCCAAGCTCTATTTCGTGAAGATGATTCTCGCCGGCAGCCGGGTGCTGTTGTTGGATGAGCCCACCCGGAATTTTTCGCCTCTATCCAACCCGGTCATCCGGCAAGTGCTGCGGGAATACCGGGGAGCGGTGATCAGCGTCTCCCACGACCGCAAGTTCCTGGAGGAGGTCTGTGACCGGGTGTACCGCCTGACCCCCGAGGGATTGAGGCGCACGCGATAGAAACCCCCTGGAGGGGGAACCGTAAGGTCACTTCCGCGGAAGCAGATCCCCTCTCCGTGTCGAGCAAAGCGAATCAACCCGCCCGCAGGCGCCGCACGCGACTGATGAGGTGTCTTATGAACGATACAAACAATCCACGGCTTACGGAAATTTCCAAAGCTCTGAGAAAAAATATGACGAGAGAAGAAAAGATGCTGTATTCAATAGTTATGTAAAGAAATTGCCCTGAAGCAGGAAGCACCTCGCCGTTCGGCGAGGCGATTCCTACCACTCTGTTCAATTCATATGTTCCTGAACCGGCTGCCGGAACGAAAAAGCGGCGTCTACTTGCTGGTTGGGCGAAATATTGGCGACGACGCTGTTCATTTGTATATTGGGCTGATCGAAAATCTCCAGACAGGATCTCAAAATCTCCAGTTCAGTGGCTCCTTGACCTGTAGAGACGCCATCGCATTCACGGACTCCAATGGGATTCTCAATAGAACTCAGTTAATATATCTGAAATTCTATCTCCTCCATCTGGCCAAGCAAGCTGCGAACGTTGTCTTGGATAACATGAATGAATCCCTGGGATGCAACATATCTGTCAACGATAAAGTTGTCGCGGATAGTTTTCTAGCCGATTTGCTCCTGATTCTGAAAGCACTGGGTATCAACTTTTTCGATCCGCCGGTTCCGGATGTGAGCCTCTCTCACAGCCGCCTGTATTTTCTAAAAAGCGTGGACTCCTATGCTAAAATGGTGATTTTCCAAGGAAAATATGTTGTTTTAAAAGGTTCGGTCATTCGCAAGCAAGAAGTAGAGTCCTGTCTCCCCCATACGCGGGCCAAGCGAAAAAACCTGAAGCGATCGGGCGCTTTGAGGCGTCATAACACAGCCGCCTATATCGCAACCAAGAATCTGGTTTTCAACAGCTCATCCTTCGCCGCCTCAGTGGTTTGCGGCTCCAATATCAACGGCAAAAAACGCTGGAAAGACGCAGAGGGCCGTTCCCTGGAAGAATTGGGCCTTTAATCCCAGCACAATTTCTCTCACATCCCTTGCCTTTCTTTTCCAAAGGCGGTATAATAAAAAATACCCCCTTGGAATATTGTCGAAAATCGTCGAAAAAACGCGCCGAGAGGCGCTGAGAAAGGATGGGTGGTTATGGGTTTTGCCGCCAAATGGAGGGACTATCTGGGGTACGCAGAGGAAGAAGAGGACTTCGGGGACGCCTATGAAGCGGCGGTTCCCGCAGCCGCGCCCGTCCAGTCGGGCGGTTATCGGTTCGCGCTGGTGACGCCTTCGGCCTTCACCGACGCCACGGTGGTCATCGATCACTTCCGTGCCGGACGCCCGGTTGTCTGTAACATGGAAAACGTGACCCCAGCCGCCTCCCGCCGCCTGGTAGATTTTCTCAACGGCGCGGCCTATGCCCAGGGCGGACAATTCACACGGATTGCCGCCAAGGCTTATCTGATGACGCCGGGCTTTGTTGATGTAACGGGCGAGGATCTGGAAGACACTTCTTACTGAATTATCTGGATTGCCCCTGCCTTAAGGGCCATGTATTTATTGGCGAATAATCCCTGCACGGCAAAACCTGCGACAGATCGATGCATCGGTCTATCGCAGGTTCCTTTTTTATAACAGGGGCAAAATAACTGATGTATTATTGGCTTACCAAATAGCTGGTCTTTTTGATAGCATGAAATCGAGGTCGTGTATATTGTATGGAAGGCCATTGCGTTTATCCCCGCCTCAAGCAGCGTGAACGCCGGACAAAGGCCTGCGGCCATTTCCGGGCGCGGGGCTCTCAGGCGTCCTTCGCCTGAGAGACTATTTCACCGGCAGCAGCTCGATATATCCCCGGCTGCCTATCGGTTCCAGTTGAATCCGGGGATTGGCATCGTCCCAGGCATACCCGAGAAAAGAAGGATCGTATTTTTCAATCGCCGCCCATACCTGGCTGATGGCCTCCTGAAAATCCTCCTCCGCGAAGGGCTCTCCCCGGAACAGCAAATACTTGCAGGCTGGCAAATCGATGACATCGAAGCCCTCCGGCACCACTCCGGCGTAGCCGGGTTCCACCTCCGCTCCCTGGACATAAACCGAGGTACCCGGCTTGACGTAAGCCGTGGGCAGCCAGAGGCAGACTGGCTCGCCCCCCAGGGAGGGAATGCTGGTCAGCATTCCCCACACGTCGCAGCCCACCTCCCCGCAGTAGGCGAAATACTCGGTGGCGCTGATCCCTCTTTTCAGTATCACCTTGCGGGCCGGCTTTTCCACCTCTTGAACGAACACGGTTTTGACTTTTTCCATCGGCGTCTCCTTTCGCAGCAGACTGTATTTAACTCCATAGGGCTTGAAGAGGGCTATCGGGGAGGGGCTGGCGGCATATTCCCGGGGATTGCGGCCGAATTCCCGCAAAAAGGCGCGCTGGTATCCGTCCACACTGCCGAAGCCGGCCTCGAAGGCCGCGTCGGCGATACGCGGCCGGTTGTCCCGGAGCCGCAGGGCGGATTCGGACAAGCGCAGCCGGCGGATATAGTCGGCGGGAGTCAGGCCTGTCCGGCGCAGAAAGAGCCGGTGGGCATACCAGGGGGAATATCCCGCCGCCTCCGCCAGAGCCGCCAGCGTGACGTTTTCCGTCAGGTGAGCCGCGATGTAATCCTGCATCCGCTGAACCGCCTCGACCTGTTCCGCTATCTGGCCATCCATCCCGACCGCCTCCTCAGGTATATAGTTTATACCTTTCCGGCCGCGCATGTCTCGACGGTTTTTGTCATCCTGCGCGGCGCGGGTTTTAACCGCAATCCCAGTTGTACAGCACGTCGGAAAAGTCCAGCGCCCGCAGCTTCTCCCGGCTGATGAAAAAGTTACAGACTCCGGCGTCCCCCCACATGATCCGCGAGCGGGCCTCGCACTCGCTGTCCAGCTGGATTAGGAGGGTGTCGAACCGGTCCAGCCCTCCGGCGTCCCGGGGATCCTCCTGGGCAAAGGCGGGATAGCCGCCCATCTTATGGCCGCTTCCATCCAGCGAATCGCCTATTTCCTCCCAAAGCTCATCGGGCAGGTCGCAGAAGGGCTGTCCGGTTTTTTCTTTAAACACGCCGTCCAGCCGGTAATCTCTGCGGGACATGATTTCCTCATCCGCCTCAAAGGCCAGACCGTACACCCCGTCCACAGGAAAAGCCTCGTCAGCGCCCGGAGACGGCAGCCGGAACATAACCTCCGCCTCGGTGACAGAGAGATCCACCGCCGGATGATACAGCACCCGGAAACCGTTCTGCCGGGTACTATATCCGAAATCAAGGCCGTAGCCGTCGCCCGGAGAGATGAAGAACTGCAGCAGGCCCTGGTGGGGAAAATCTGGCAGGCAAGTGCATTCCCGGCAGTCGATTTGGCAGAGCAGGCGCAGTGGATTTCCCGCGGCGTCCAAGGGAGGCGCCGTCTCCCGGGGCAGATAGGGCACGCCGCCCACCTTGCTGTCGGTTAGTCCCGGCAGGGTATTGGTCAGCCGCAGCCGCAGCACCGGCCGGGCCGTGTCCGCCAGCAGCGCCCGCGCCTCCTCGGGTGAGGGGGCGCCCCTCCGTATCGCGGCGGCCCGGACGGAATCCAGCCGCTGCCGCAGCGCCATCCCGTCACCGCCGTTGAGGGCATAGAGGCGGGCGTATTCCTCCGCCCTCTCCGTATCCCCCATGGTCTGCCAGGCGATGGCCATGGTGCTCATGGCTTGGTAAAGATTGTTTTTCAGTTTCAAGGCGTCTCCGGCTGCGGCGATACATTCTCTTATCTGCCCGGCGCGCAGATAGGCCGCCGCCAGATTGGCGTGGGCGTAGGGGTTGCTGCCGTCCGCGTCAATCGCCCGCCGATAGGCGCCGACAGCGTCGCCGACCCGGCCCTTCTCCATATACAGCAGGCCCAGATTGGACCAGGCGGTGCTGATGCCGCCGTCGTATTGAACGGCCTCCTCATAGGCGCCGATGGCGTCGTCCGCCATCCCCAAATCGTCGAAACAGATGCCCAGAAAGGTGTAAACCGCGGCGTAATCCGCGTTTTGCCTGCATTTTGACAGCAGCTTCGCCAGCAGGAGGGAGGCTTTTCCCTCCTGCTCCTTATTGTATAAATCCAATGCCTTGGAGAGCTTTTTCCGGGAGGAGCGGTCCTGCGCGAAGGCGGTTTTTAAAATGCCGCCGTATTCCTTGTCATACGTACGGCGGGAGGCGCGGCCTCCCGTCCCGCCGGAAAGCACCCTGGCAAATGCGATGCCGCAGGTGAGGAGGATGAGGGCCAGCTTCACAATGGTGGCGGGGCGGAAATCCCGCAGCACGGCGAGCTGGTATACCGCCAGCCCGGCCAGGCCGAAAAAGACCGCGGCCAGGATAATCAGGGCTATTTTACGTCTCATAGTCGTCCTCCCGCGGGGCATCCCCCTTTTTCTTCTGCTATCATAGCATGTGACGGGAAAGGGGACAAGGCAATTAAATGGATTATCGTCATAGAAAAGGACGCGGCTTCGTCAACCGCGTCCCTTTCTACTTTTCTGTCGGCTCTTCAACAGGTATTTCGCCCATTTTCCTCTCAAATTCCTCAACGCTTTTGCGGATATAGAGAAGCAGTTGCGCGTTTACCGAACGACCGTTATGTTTGGTAACATAGTGATATTTTTGTAGTAGTATTTCCGGAACCCGTAACGTGTAGTTTTTTATTTTTTCCAACCCAATCACCTTTATGACTTCATTTAGACTTTATTTTACCTCTATTTTGTGTTACAATACGAAAACGGGGCCACAATGAAGTCGAATAGGGGCCATAAATTTGGGGGAGGGGTATTATGCAGGAGCCGATTTGTTGTTTTATCGGGCATCATTTTATTCCCGAGCCGGACGAATCATGGCTGATGATGAGCCTGGACAGGGAAATCACCTATCAGATTGAAAGGGGGGTTCGGGTGTTTGCCGCCGGGGGTGCTTTGGGTTTCGACACAATGGCGGCGCTCAATATTCTGCTTAGACGAATGGGAACGCCCGGAATCAGGTTACAGCTCGTTTTACCTTACCCGGAACAGGCTGCGCGCTGGCGGGAAGAGGAACAATTGCTTTATGAAAGAATTAAGCGCGCCGCCAATGAGGTGGAGTATGTTTGCCCGTGTTATACAACGAATTGTATGCTTAAGCGCAACCGGGCTTTGGTTGACAGAAGTGCGGTTTGCGTCGCCTATCTGACAAGGAAGGGTGGAGGTACGGCTTATACCGTTGACTATTGCCGGACAAAAGATGTTCCCGTCCGCTTGCTATCCCCGCGCATACAAAAAGCCCCCGGCGTCATATAAACACCGGGGGCGGAGCGTTTCTGTCAGGCTATGGTGGATTTTCCCTCATTGTTTTGGTTTATCAGGCAGACATAGGTTTTGCCGGGGGCGACCTTCAGGGCGGAGCCGTCGGCCTCTTTGAACCGCAGCCCGTCCGGGCCGCGTTCCCAGCTCAGGTTCCGGGTGACGCCGCCGCTGCACAGCACGCCCCGGCCCTTTTCCAGGTCAAAGGTGTAGGTCACGGGGGTCTGCTCGGTTGCCTGATAGAATCGATCATACATCAGAATGACGTTGGAGGCGGAAAGCTGTACTCCCTCGGCGCTCTTGTGAGGGTCGCTCTGGTCGGTGCCGTTGTATTTAAAATACAGCTTCTTCTCCGCGTCATACTGAAAATTCACCTGCTGGAACCGGGAGATGTACGCCTGCACGTCGGTGGCGGGGGAGCCCGCCTGGCTGTCGGAGAAGGCATAGGGGGCGCTCCGGTCGGAGGTGGTGCGGTATTTGAGC
>CAKTXU010000091.1 GCA_934630995.1 uncultured Eubacteriales bacterium | reverse complement strand
GCCTGGGCGGCAACAGCTTCCTGGGCGCGATGATGGCCAGCAAAAACACCGAAATGGTCACCATGGAGGACGGCGTGATCACCAACAATGTCAAGAGCGCCGACATCGACACCGTCATGAACCTTTTATATCAGATAACCAATGTGGATCGCTCCTTCATCTGGGATTGGCAGAACCTGTTCCGCTCCGGCAACCTGGCCATGGTGTATGAGGGCAGCTGGATCACCTCCGGCGACGAAATCCTCACTCAGATGCTCAAGGATGGGGAAATCAGCTTTGTCCCCCACCCCAAATTCGAAGGACAAGCGGAAAACAGGATGCAGGCCGAATACAGCGGCTTCCTCATCCCCAAGGGCGCGAAGAACATCGAGGGCGCCAGAGCCTTCATCACCTACAACTTCGCCTACGACCGCTCGGAAACCTCCCGCATCCTGTGGGAGGAGCAGCGGAAAGCCGACGGCTGGAGCGACGACATGATCGCCCTGTATAAAGAGATGAATTTCGGGGACGATGTTCTCACCGGCAAGCCGGCACTGACCTGCGGCGACTCCCTGCGCTTTGCCTGGGAGCCGATGCGCCGGATGCAGGACGGCGCCGAAACCTGGGCGGCGATGAAGGAGGAATTCTATCCTCTGTATCAGGCCGAAATCGATAAGGAAACCGCCAATATGGGCTCCTGATAAGGATAGCCAAGCAACGCCGGCAATACCGCTGTGTCCCCTTTTGCGGGATACGGCGGTATTGTCGGAATTCTGCCGATTGCCCGTCGCGGCATCCTTTGCTACAATAATCAAGGGGCCGGTGGACATGCTAAGGAAGGAGGTGAGGGCGTATGGCGGAGAAACCGCGTAAAAAGCATCCCCTGTCGTTTGCCGCCTGGTTAATCATCCTGGTGGCCTCCATTTTTTCCGTTTCTCTCCTGCTGTTCGACTTCAGCTATGTCTCCTTCCGGGAGCAGCAGGAAAATATCCTGCTGGACACGCTGGACAAGAACGGCAGGCAGGCGGCCGATTACACCAACGCCCTCCTCACCGATATAGAAAACGTCCTGGTGCTGCCCCTGTTCGCCGGGGACACCGGCTCCTTTTTCGAGGAGGCGGCGGTCTACGCCCAAACCGGTGAGAAATCGGCCGCCTACAGCCAGTCCGTCCGGCAGTCCCTCCAGATGCTGTTCAATTATAAAACCACCATCCACGCGGTCGTCTTCTATGTTCCAGGCCGGGGCAGCGACAGCGTCCTGCGGGGCGTCAACAATTTGTCCCTGTCCCCGCCGGCCGGGCAGCCCTGGTACGACGCCTGCGCCGCGGATCTCAACGGCGGGCCGGTGCTGGTGTCCACCTACAAGCTGTATGCCTCCGATTACGGGGGCAGGGATACCTATGTGTTCGGCGTGGCCCGCAGCGTCATCGATGTGGACAATTCCCGGGTGGCCGGGGTTCTGCAAATCGGCATCAACGAAACGACCCTCTATTCCTTCCTGAAAAACGCCCTCACCCTCCCCGGCCAGGAATTGGTGGTAGCGGACGGCGAGGGCCGGATCATCAGCAGCACCGATCGGACGGCGGTGGGCAAACTGCTCTCCGAAACCGCCTTCACGGCTGTTCTCGGGGAGGCCGGGGACGCCCAGAGCCTCATCAGCGAGGCCGTCGTCAGCTGGACCGGCTGGAAGGTCTACAGCATTGTTCCCACGGAAAGCGTCACCAGGCAGGTCAACCAGACCATCGGCGCCGTCCTGCTGGTGATGCTGCTGCTCCTGTTCCTCTCCCTGCTGCTCATCTTCGCTATTTCCTCCCGGCTGGTCCGGCCGATGCAGACCCTGACGGGGGAGATGAAAAAGGTGGCTCGCGGCGATTTCTCCGTCCGGCTGCGGGAGGACGGGCTCAAGGAAACCGCCTTTCTCTCCAATGTGTTCAACCAGATGGCGGAAGAACTGGAAACCCTGGTCAAGCGGAAATACATCGATAAAATCGCCCAGAAGGAACTGGAGCTGCGGATGCTGCAATACCAGATAAACCCCCATTTTCTCTATAACAGCATCGAGTCCATCCGGATGACCTCCCTGCTCAACAACGACGAGGAGGCCGCCCAGATGCTCACCTCCCTGGGAAAAATCCTGCGGTATTCCCTGTCCGGCGCGGGGGATATCGTGTCGGTGCGGGACGAGGTGTCGATGCTGGAGGAATACGCCGCCCTGCAGGCCGTCAGGTTTGACGACGTCTACGCCATTATCGTCGATGTGGATGAAAGCCTCTACCAGTATAAGGTGCCCAAGCTCATTCTGCAGCCCTTCGTGGAGAACGCCATTGAGCACGGCGTCAGCTGCATGGAGTGCGGGGGCGAAATCCTGGTAAAGGGGCGCCGGGACGGGGAGGATATCGTCTTCACCATCAAAAACAACGGCGCGGTGATGTCGGAGGAAACCCTCCGCTGGCTCAACGAGTACATCAACAGCGCCGAAGAGATGGATCGCCATATCGGCGTCAAAAATGTCAACAAGCGGCTGAAGCTTTCCTTCGGGGATAAGGCCGGGGTGACGGTCGGGCAGGACAGGAACGGCCGGACCCTCATTACCATCCGGTTTCCGGCTGTCCGGGACTCTGTCCGCCTGAACGGCGCCGCCGGCGAAGAGAATGCCGGCATCGATCAATAGACGTGATTGTAAGAAAGGGGTGGGCCGTATCTTTACGATTGCCGTGGCGGATGACGACAAGGTGCTGCGCAGCGGCATCTGCAAAATCATAGAAGAGGGCGCGGAGGACTGCCAAATCGTTCTGGAAGCCTCCAACGGCCTGAAGGTTCTCAAATACCTGGAGGATCACGCCGTCGATCTGCTTTTCACCGACATCAAAATGCCGGTGATGGACGGGGTGGAGCTCATCAAAGCCATCGCCGCCAAGGGCTATCCGACCAGCGTGGTGGTCATCAGCGGCTTTTCGGAATACGCGTTCCTCCGGGAAACCATGAAATACGGCGCCAAAGACTACCTTCTCAAGCCCATCAGCAGGCAGGAGCTTCTCTCCCTCATCGAAAAAATCCGCAGCCAGAAAAAGGCGCGGGACATCATGCGCAGCGTGTCCGGTAGCTTCTTGGAGGAATTGAACCAGAACAGCTATTACCGGCATGAAAGCCTGATCTACAGCCTGGTCAAAAACAATGAGCTCTACAGCAGCCTCATCCGGGAGGAGGACCTGGACATCAAGGACGTGTCCTGGTACCTCATCGCTCTGCTGCACCCGGGTCAGGTGCTGCCCGAGCCCCGCCGCCGTTCCCTTCTCGCAGCCCTGCAAAAACGGCTGCGGGAGGAGCTGAGCCTGTACAGCTTTCCGGAGGGCGACCGGCTGGTGGCTCTGTTCACCTTCAGCTGCGCCGACGCCGAAACCGCCGCCCAGCGCGCCCGGGAAACGGTGGAGCTGATGGGAGAGAGCCTCCACAAGGACTACGGCTGTCCCATCCGGGCGGCCTGCGGCCGTTTCGTCCCCTCCATCAAGGAGCTGTATCTGTCCTATAACGCCGCCTGCGCGGCGGAGGAAGCGCTGTTCTATGAAAGCGGGGCGTGCTGCTTCGCCGCCGCGGAAAAGGCTCCCGTCCCCACCCCTCCGGATATGACGGCCGCATTGCAGGCAATTCTGGAAGCCGTCCGCGCCGGGGAAGAGGAATCGGCCAAATTCGCCCTGCGGCGGCTTTTCGAGGATTTTCAGCAGTACGCCGTCCCGGTCAAGGATGTCCGGGACCTGTGCCTATTGCTCTACAGCCAGCTGGTGGGCGTCGCCGGGCAGAAGGCCGGGGATCGTGCCGCCATGGATATCATCCTGTCCGGCACCGGCGCCGAAGAAATCCGCGTCTGCCTGACCCGCGCCGTCGAACGCGCCGCCGATGCCGAACATCCCGGAAAAACACGGCCCGACGGCAAAAACGTCATCCAAAAGGCCCAGCGGTATATCCGGGAGAATTTCCGGCGGGACATCAGCCTGAAGGATGTGTCCCAATATGTCTATCTCAACGCCACCTACTTCAGCGAGCTGTTCAAGAAGGAAACCGGGGAAAAGTTCGTGGATTTTCTCATGCGCACCCGCATCGACGAGGCCAGACGCATTCTGGTGGAGGAGCCGGATATCCTGATCAACGAAATCGGCCGGATGGTCGGCTATAACGAGCCGGTATCCTTCAACCGCGCCTTTAAAAAGCTGACCGGCTGCACCCCGGTTTGTTACCGGATGAAAAACCGCCGCTGAACAGCGCACGGGCCGCACAGAAAGGAGGAGTCTTATGCCGCGCACAATCCGCATGGCCGCGCTCATGCTGGCGGCCGTCTTCCTGGCCGGCTCATCCGGCTGCCGCATCAGCCGCCCGTCGGAACCCACGGCGTCGGACGATACCGTTCTGTACCAGGGGCACGCCTACCCCAAGCTGGAGGGGGGCGGGACCGTCCGGGTGCTGTCCCACAACGATCAGCTCACAGCCGTCAAGCCTCTTTTACAGGAGGCGTACGGCGTGACGGTGGAAAACGTCATCGTCCCCTACGAGCAGATCCCCAGGAGGGCGGAGGAGCTCATCCGGGCGGGCCAGCCTCTGGATTTGGTGTACTTCACCAGCACCATGTATCCGCTGGATCTGGCCAAGGGCCTGTATCTGCCTCTGGAGGATTTCGTGGACTTCGGGGACCCCGTATGGTCGGGCAGCAAAAAGGACGCCGACAAGCTGCGCTATAACGGCAAGCTGTATATCGTCCCCCAGATATCCCCCGACCGGTATATCTGGTATAACGCCCGGCTTTTCCGCGAATACGGTCTGGAAACGCCGCTGGAAAGCTATCGGGCCGGCCGCTGGACATGGGAAAGGCTGAAGGCGGCGGCCGACGTTTTTGCCACGGATGAGGACGGCCCCTATCCCATCGCGGGGAGCCTGTACGGCACCGTGCTGTCCTCCCGGGACTGCGCGCTGCTGGTATCCACTCCCGAGGGGATCCGCAACGCGGTCCTGGACCCGGAGGTGGCCTTCTGCATCGATTTTGCCAACAGCCTCTACGGCAGGAACCGCTTTCTGTCGGTGCAGGACGACAGCCTGGGCTATTTTCTGGAGGAGAAGGCCGCCATGCTCTATGAGGGGCTGTGGTATTGGGAGGACCCCGAGATGTGGGCGCTCATCCGGGAGGGGGACATCGGCCTCCTCCCGCCTCCCCGCTGGGAGGATCAGGCGTCGCCGATATATCGCGCCAGCGTCAACGGCTATCTCATCCCCGCCTCCGTGCAAAACCTGGCGGGCAGCCTCATCGTCCTGACCTGCACCCAGATAACCCGTTCCGGCAGCGTGCCGTCTGAGCGCGATATCCGCGGTTTGCTGGACAGCGGCTTGCCTTCCGAATGTGTGGATATCTACCGGCAGGTGCTTTCCGCCGACATCGCTTACGGGCCGTTGGAAAGCAATATCTTCGAAAACCCGTTGGAGGGCTGGAGTCCCTATGAATGGATGCAATATCAGGCGCATAACTGGAACTTCGTCAAAATGCGCACCTATTATCTTTTCCGAAACCGTCTGAATGCCTTCAATCAGACCTATGGTTGAACAGGCGGCCCTATGGCGTAATATGATGTGAAATGAGGGATACCATGTTCTGGGAACTGGGCTGGAGCGACAGCCTGAATGCATCGCCCGAAACCTTTATGGAGGCCGCCGCTCCGTCCGATGTGCAGCTTGTCTGCCGGGAAAAGCTGGGCCTGCCCGACTTTTCCTTCGGCTCCAACTATCGGGAATACCGCTGGATGGAGGACAAATTCTGGCATTACCGCACCCGGCTTTTCATCGAGAAGCGGGAGGGCCTGGAGCCGGTGCTGGAGTTCAAAGGGATTAATTACCGCTATACCATCCGGCTTGACGGCGAAACCGTGCGAGAGGGGGAGGGCCTCTATACCCCCGTCCGGCTCGATTTGCGCCGATACGAGGGGGCCGCGCTTCTGGTGGAGGTGGTCATCCATCCGGCCCCCAAAAAGCCCGGGGCCCCCGAGGGCCGCTGGGAGGCCGCGGCCTCCTGCATCCCTCCCGTGTCCTACGGCTGGGACTGGCATCCCCGCCTGATCCCCCTGGGGCTTTACGACGAGGCGGTCCTGACCTACCGTCCCCTTTCCCGCATCGAAACAGCCGATATTTCCTATGCCCTTTCCGCGGAACTGGAGCAGCTTACCGGCGAGGTGCGGGCAAGCATATGCCGTCCGGCGGGAACCCTCACCCTCCGCCTGACGGACGGGGACGGCCGGCTGGCCGCCGAGGAAACCGTCGCGGCCGAGGAAACGGCCCGCATCCCCTTCCGCCTGTCCCACCCCCGCCTGTGGTGGTGCCGGGGGCAGGGGGAGGCCCATCTCTACACCCTGACCCTCACCCTGGACACCGGGGAGGGCGCGGATACCTGGGAGAAGCGCATCGGTTTCCGCCGGGTCCGGCTGGTGATGAATGAGGGCGCCTGGGAAGGCCCCTCCTTCCCCAAAACCCAGGGCAAGGCGCCCGTCACCATGGAGCTCAACGGCCGGCGGATTTTCTGCAAGGGCACCAACTTCGTCCCGCCGGAAATTTTCCCCTCCCGCCTTGGCCGGGAGGTCTACGAGCCCCTGCTGACCCTGGCCCGGGACGCCCACATGAACCTCCTGCGGCTGTGGGGCGGCGGCATTGTGGAAAAGGAGAGCTTCTTCGAGCTGTGCGACGAGCTGGGCCTGATGGTCTGGCAGGAGTTTCCCCTGGCCTGCTGCCTCTATGAGGACGACCCCGCCTACCTCCGCGTTCTCGATCAGGAGTCCCGCTCCATTCTCCGCCGGCTGAAACCCCATCCGTCGGTGGTGCTGTGGTGCGGGGGAAACGAGCTGCTTGTCTCCTGGGGCGGCATGACCAACCAATCCCTGGCCCTGCGCCTTCTGGACAGAAACTGCCTGGAGCTGGATCCGCTGACCCCGTTTCTTCCCTCCTCCCCCCTTTACGGGATGGGGCACGGCCATTATCTCCCTCTGAGCGGCCCGGACCGGGAGTTCCTGTCGGATATGATCGATTCCGACTTCACCGCCTATACCGAGTTCGGCATGCCCGCCCCCGCCACCCTCGACTATATCCGCGCCTTCACCCCTGAGGAGGAGCTGCAAACCCCGGCTTTCGGCACCGCCTGGGAAGCCCATCACGCCGTGGGGGGATGGGAAAACCTGGAGAACACCTGGTTCTGCCGGGATGCCATCCGCCGGTCTTTT
>CAKTXU010000090.1 GCA_934630995.1 uncultured Eubacteriales bacterium | reverse complement strand
TCATCTTTATTGTCTTCACCATCATCCCCGTGCTGGTTTCCATTTATCTCAGCTTTACCTATTACAATATACTCCAGCCGCCGCAGTGGATCGGCTGGGACAATTACGTCAAGCTGCTATTCAACGACGACGTGTTCCTGACCGCGGTGAAAAACACGCTGCTGTTCGCCGTTATCACCGGTCCGGTGGGGTACATCGCCTCCTTCTTCATGGCCTGGCTCATCAACGAGCAGGGGCGGCTGATGCGGGTCTTGCTGACCTTCATTCTCTACGCCCCCACCCTGTCGGGGCAGATTTATATCATCTGGCAGGTGTTTTTCAGCGGCGACGCCTACGGCTATGCCAACGGCCTGCTGATGAATCTGGGGTGGATAGACGAGCCCATCCAGTGGCTGACCGATCCGACCTATATGATGACGGTGGTCATCATCGTCATGCTGTGGATGAGCCTGGGTACCAGCTTTCTGGTCTTCATAGCCGGACTTCAGACCCTGCCCCGTTCCTATTACGAGGCGGCCATGGTGGACGGCATCCGCAACCGCTGGCAGGAGCTGTGGTATATCACCCTGCCGTTGATGAAGCCGCAGCTGATGTTCGGCGCGGTGATGTCCATCACCAATGCCTTTGCGGTCTTCGACCAGATTTCCAACCTGGTGGGTTTTCCCAGCACCGACTACGCGGCTCATACCATTGTCGCCCATCTGGTGGACTACGGCACCATCCGGTTTGAAATGGGCTACGCCTCCAGCATCGCGACACTGCTGTTTCTCATCATGGTCGGATGCAACAAGGGGGTTCAGAAACTGCTGCAGAAGGTGGGGAACTGAGCATGGCGAGAAAGAAGCTGATAAAGCGCCGTCAGAACCGTTCCCTGGCGCTGGATATCGTGCTGAACCTTATCCTGCTCCTGTTTGCCTGTTTCATGGCGCTGCCTTTTGTCTACGCCATCTGTCAGGCCTTCAAGCCCATGGAGGAGCTGTTCGTTTTTCCGCCCACCTTTTTCGTGCGCAATCCCACGCTGGAAAATTTTTCCGACCTATTTCTGCTGATGGGCCAGTCCTGGGTCCCCTTCTCCCGCTACATACTCAATTCCCTGCTGGTGACGGGCCTGGGCACCTATCTGCACATCGTGGCCGCCTCCCTGGCGGCCTACACCCTGGAAAAGCACCGCTTCCCGGGCCGGAATTTCTTCTTCTCGGTGGTGGTGCTCTCCCTGATGTTCTCCTCCCAGGTCACCAGCATCCCCAATTACATCATCATGTCCGGTCTGGGATGGATCGACAGCTATCTGGCCCTTATCATCCCCGCCGTCGCCATGCCCATGGGGCTGTACCTGATGAAGCAGTTCATGAACCAGGTACCGGACAATATCATCGAATCGGCCCGGATCGACGGCTGCGCGGAGTTCATGATTTTCATGCGGATCGTGATGCCCATGGTTAAGCCTGCCTGGCTGACCCTCATCATCTTCGCCATCCAGTCCCTGTGGAACGCCCCCTCGGGGAGCTTCATCTACAGTGAGGAGCTGAAAACCCTGCCGAACGCCCTGTCGCAGATAGCCTCGACGGGGATTGCCCGGGCGGGGGTGGGCGCGGCGGTGGCGGTGCTGGTCATGCTGCTTCCCCTGACGGTGTTTGTTATCAACCAGAGTAACGTCATGCAGACCATGGCGACCTCGGGCATGAAGGAATAGGGGGGCGCGGAGATGGTCCTGAAAATAAAGCGGGGATTCCGGGCATTTTGCCTTTGCGGGATAGCGGTGCTGACCCTAGCGGGCGGCTTCGGCGCGGCGGCGGAATCCTATGTCAGCTATGTATACGACTGGAACAGGCGCATCGTCCCCTCTCCCACCTATTACACCGCCGCGGACGCCGTTTACGGCGCCGAAGCGGTGGGCCGGGACTGGGAAAACCCGATGGATATCGCGGCCGCCGGAGAGGTGATCGCCCTGCTGGACAACGGCCGGAGCGGGGTGGGGAGCTGCGTCTATCTGATGGACAGGGATTTTCACCTGGTACGGACAATACAGAGCTTTGAAAACGACGGGAAAGAGGATGCCCTCTCCAACGCCCAGGGGATTTTCCTCACCGGGGATAAGCTGTATGTGGCTGATACCGGCAACGGACGGATCCTGGTCTTTTCCCTGGAGGGGGAGCTGCTGCACGAATTCGGGCGGCCGGATACCGACATGCTGGAGGACTCCCTCAACTACCAGCCCAAGAAGCTTGCTGTAGACGACGCGGGTCGGATGTACGTGGTGGCTGTGTCGGTCAATCAGGGCCTTATCGAGCTGGAGAGCGACGGCAGCTTCCTGCGGTATATGGGGGCCAACGCCGTGCGGTACAACCTCATCGAATACATCTGGCGGGCTTTCTCAACCGAAGAGCAGCTGGAGCGGATGAATCTGTTCGTACCCACCGAATACACCAACCTGTCCATCGACGGCAAGGGGTTCCTTTTCGCCGTCAACGGCACCTCCGCGGACAGCCTGTCCGACAGCAGCATCGTCAAGCGGCTCAATCCCAAGGGCAACAACGTCCTCAAGCAGAACGGCTACGTGCCGCCGGTGGGGGACATCCTCGATGGGAAGATTTATTCGGTGATGGTGGACGTGGACGTGCATCCCTCCGGCGTCTACGCGCTGCTGGACAGCATCTCCGGACGGGTGTTCCTCTACGACCCCGACGGCAACCTGCTGTCCGCCTTCGGCGGGACGGGGGAGCGGGAGGGGCTAACTCAGGTCCCGGTGGCCGTGTGCTACAGCGGGGACAGGCTGCTGGTGGTGGACAGCTTTTGGAAGGCCGTCCTGCAATACGATTTGACACCCTACGGGGAATCGGTGCAGTCGGCCACGGCCCTGTATGAAACCGGTGCCTATGAGGCTTCCGCGGCGCAATGGCGGCAGGTGCTGCTGTATAACGCCAATTCGGATTTGGCCTATACGGGCATCGGCAAGGTGGCGCTGCGCACCGGCGATTATGAAACCGCCGCCGATTGCTTCCGGCTGTCGGAGCAGCGGCTGTATTACAGCAAGGCCTATAAACAATACCGGCGGCAGCAGCTGGGCGTGTATTTCCCCTATGTGGCCGTCGTCCTCCTCATCCTGATCGCCCTCCTGCTTATCCGCAAAGCGTTCAAGCGGGGTAAGGCGCTGTTGAGAAAGTTGAGTGCCGGCTATGAAAAACAGTAATCCCGTCAAACATATCGGCCACGTGATCCTGCATCCGTTCAGCGGCTTCTGGGATTTGAAGTGGGAGAAGCAGGGACGGCTGCCGGTCGCCCTGTCCATCGCCGCCCTGGCCCTTGTCACCTATATCGTCAAGCGGTGCTACGCCGGTTTTATTTTCAACACCACCGATCTCACCGAAATGAATATTGTGCTGGAGGTCATGGCCCTGGCGCTGCTCTTTGTGCTGTGGTCGGCGTCCAACTGGTGTCTGACCTCCCTGATGGACGGCAAGGGGACCTTCCGGGATATCGTCATCGCCGCCGGCTATGCCCTGGCGCCCTATGTCCTGCTCAATCTCCCCATGGTTTTCCTCAGCCAATTCATGGTCAGCGACGAGTCGGTCTTTTACTATGGCACAGCGGCTCTATCCCTCCTCTGGTGCGGGCTGCTGCTGGTGTCGGGCGTGATGATGACCCATGATTACAGCCTGAAAAAGACGGTGCTGACCGTAATCTGCATCCTGGTGGGCATGGCGCTGATGCTCTTCCTGGGCATGCTGCTCTTCAGTATTCTGCAAAAGATTTTTCAGTACATCTACGCAGTATACATTGAGATATCCTATCGGATTTGAAAAACAGGAGGTGTGCGACTTGCGTGGAATCAAGCCGATAACGGGCAGGATACCCTCCTGCATCCTGGCGGCGGCCCTGCTGCTGCCGGTGGCCGGGGCGGGGAGCGGCGCCGCGGCGGACGGGGAAGCCGGGGCCGGGGCGGCGGCCCGGACCTATGAATATGTGGAGAGCAACCCCGTGTCCGCTCCCGATTGGGAGGGCATGCGGGCGGTGGCGGAAAATGACCGCCTGGTGCTCTATCTGCGGGAGGAAACCAGTGAGGTGGCGGTCAGGTGCAAGGAAACCGGCGCCGTTTTCACCTCCAATCCCCCGGATCGGAAGGAGGATCCCATCGCCTCCGCCTCCAACAGGGATAAAATGTCGGCCCAGCTGCTGGTCAGCTATTACAACGCTTCCTCCACCCTGTTTTCCATCGACAACTACGCCCAGAGCATCGCTCACGGCGCCTTTACGGTGGAAACGGTGCGGGATGGTGTGAAAATCACCTACACCCTGTCGGAGAATCGCAAGGCGTATCTCTACCCCTCCGTAATCAGCGCGGAGCGGATGGAGGAATTCTGCGTCCGGCTCTCCGAGGACGAGGCCGCGGAGCTCAAGCGCCGCCGGTATCTCAAAATTTCCCTTGCGGACGCCAAGACCGAGGACGAGCGCAAGGAGATGCAACGGCTGTATCCGACGCTGTCGGAGGACAACGAGCTCTACGCCGTGCGCAGCACCAAGAGCGACAGCATCCAGCAGAAAATTCATGATCTGTTCGCTAAGGCCGGATACAACGCGGAGGAGCTGGACCGGGATAATGAGGTGAACGGCGTGAAATCGGCGACGGCCGATGCCTATGTTTTTAAAATCCCTATCGTCTACCAGCTTGAGGGCGGGGATCTGCTGGCCTACATCCCAGGCGGGGAAATCGAATACAGCTCCAAATGGCCGATTTCCACCATCTCGCTGCTGCCCTTTTTTGGGGCGGCGGGGGCGGAGGAGGAGGGGTACATCCTCGTTCCGGACGGCTCCGGGGCCCTGATCCGGCTGAATAACGGGCGGACCAACACCCAGGGCTTTTACGCCAAGGTCTATGGCGAGGATTATACCGTGCCGTCTGCGGTCGAAACAACGGGAGGCCTTTCCCTCCCCGTGTTCGGCATCCGCAAGGAGGACAGCGGGATGCTGGCCATCATCGAGGACGGCGAGGCGTTCGCCACCCTGACCGCCGATATCGGCGGCAAGGTCAATTCCTACAATACGGCCTACGCCTCCTTCGAGGTCCTCAGCAGCGCCAACCTGGAGCTGGGAGAGGTGTTGGGTACGGCGGACAAGATCCTGGCCTTCGGAAGCCATATCTACCAAGGGAATTTTCAAATGCGGTACCGTTTCCTTACCGGGGACACCTCCTATGTGGGAATGGCTGCCGGTTATCGGGACTTTCTGGAGGGCAAGGGGCTGCTCGCGGCGTCGCCGGCCGAGGATACCGCGCCCTTTGTCATGGACGTCGTCGGCTCCATCGACAAGACCAAGTCCTTCATGGGCGTCGCCTACGAGGGAGAGGTGCCTCTCACCACCTTTGAGGAATGCGCCCAAATTGCCGGCGCCGTGCTGGAGAAGGGGATCACACCGGTGGTGCGCTACAGCGGATGGATGAACGGGGGGATGAGCCAGTCGGCCGCGACCCGGCTGAGAATTCAGTCCTCCCTTGGAGGGGCCAAGGGCCTCCGGGCGCTGGCGGAGACGCTGACAGGCAAGGGTGTGGCCCTCTATCCCGACGTGTCCTTTCAATACAGTTACGGCGATCCCTGGTTCGACGGCTTTTCCGGGAGAAACGATACGGCCAGGTCCCCGGGCGGCGCCGTAGCCATGAAATACGGCTACGACGTCATCACGGGCAAGCTGGATAAGACGCTGACCGCGCCCTATATCATCAGCCCGTCCCGCTATGCGAGCGTCGTGGAGCGGTTCACCGGCGCTTACGGGGCCTACGGCCTGTCCGGTTTGTCCGTCGCCGCCCTGGGCGCTCAGCTCAATTCCGATCAGAGCACGAAGAGCGACACCGACCGGCAGGAAGCGGCGGTAAAAACAGCGGAGGCGCTGGCCTCCCTCAGCGGCGATTACAGCCTGATGGGGGAGGGGGCCAATCTCGATGCCGTCCCCTATATGGACTATATCCTGGGAATGCCCGATTCCTCGGGCCGCCGGTATATCTGCGACGACGAGGTACCCTTCCTGCAGATGGTGCTCCACGGCAGCGTGTCCTACACCGGAGAGGCATTCAATCTCTCCGACAACCGGGAGCAGGCCAAGCTCAGGGCCATCGAAACCGGCAGCGGCCTTTACGTCCGCTGGATATACGCGGACAACTCCCTGGTGAAAGCCTCCAATTATTCTTCACTCTACGCGGTCCAGTATCAGGCGACCCTGGACTGGGCGGCGGAGGCGTACAAGGAGATAGCCGCCGCCCTGGACGGGCTCAACGGCCAGAAAATCACCGGCCATGCGGCTCTGACCGATCAGGTGAAGAAAACCGTCTATGAGGACGGGACGGCGGTCTATGTCAACTACGGGGACACGGACTATGCCGGGGACGGCGTCACGGTGGGCGCCGGCAGCTATACGGTGAGAAGGGGGACGGCGGCATGAAAATCAAACGGAGCCGGCCGGGCGCCGCGGCGAGACGGCGCAGCGCCGTATGGGGCTATATCTTTATCCTGCCCTTCATCATCGGCTTTATCTTTATGTTCCTCATTCCCCTCGGCCAGTCGGTGCAGTTCAGCTTCAGCACCCTGAAGGTGAGCGCGGAGGGCTACACCCTGGCCGACGCGGGCTGGTCCCACTACCGGAACCTGCTGCTGGTCAACGTGGATTTCCGCAAGGATCTGCTCAGCAGTTTCGCTTCCCTGTTGACCACGGTGCCGGTGGTGGTGATATTCAGCTTTTTCGCCGCCAACCTCATCAACCGCAAATTCATCGGCAGGGCCTTTGTTCGCAGCGTGTTCTTCATCCCCGTCATTCTGGCATCCGGCGTCATTATGAAGCTGGAGGCGTCGGATATCCTGCTCAGCGGCATGAACGAGCTGGGGGCGGCGGGCAGCGCCGTCGTTACGGAAACCGCAGCCCAATATGCCGATTTGACCAAAATTCTCTCTTCTCTGGGGATGGGGGAACCGATTATCCGCTTTATCACCGCCACGGCGGACGGTATTTACGACATCATCATCTCCAGCGGCGTGCAGATCATCATCTTCCTGTCGGGCCTGCAGTCGATTTCCCCCTCTATCTATGAGGCGGCGCAGATGGAGGGCGCCACCGGGTGGGAAACCTTCTGGAAGATCACCTTCCCCATGGTCAGCCCCCTCATCCTGGTCAACACCATCTATTCCATCGTCGACTGCTTCGTCAGCTCTCAGAACGTGGTGATGCAGGATATCCAGAAGGCGATGGTGGTCGCGGTGGATTACGGCCAGGCGTCGGCCATGGCGTGGCTGTATTTT
>CAKTXU010000089.1 GCA_934630995.1 uncultured Eubacteriales bacterium | reverse complement strand
GGGGAGATCCGATTAATCTGGCGCTGCGGGAGGCGGCGCTGCCGCTTGAGGGGTTTGAGGGGTTTGCAGAGATAGCGGATTCGTATATGGATTCCGCCCTTCTGCCATATACCCTGGGAGATCATGTTTACGGCCTACCGGAAACCCAAAATTTCCACATGATGTTTTACCGCACCGACATCTTCACGCAGCTCGGCATTGCACCACCGGAAACCTGGGATGAGCTGTACGAAGTTGCGGAGGTGCTGCAGCGCGGCAACATGAACGTGGGGCTGCCGTATGTGTCGATGGACGCCTATTCGGTGGTGTCGGCCGGCGTGGGCACCTCGAGTATCTTTCCGGAGCTGCTGATGCAGGCCGGCGGGCAGTATTACACCGACGATCATCTGCGCACCGGCCTGGATACGCCGGCGGCCTATCAGGCGTTCAAGGAATGGACGGGGTTTTACACCAAATACGACTTTCCGGTCTATAAGGACGATTACAACCGGTTCCGCACCGGTGAAATGCCGCTGACCATCAACACCTATACCTTCTATTCGACCATTTATACCGCGGCGCCGGAAATCCGAAATCAATGGTCGATGGTGCCGATCCCTGGTACCCAACGGGCGGACGGCACCATCGACCGCAGCGAGGCCGCCTCCGGCACTGCGTCGGTGCTGCTCTCGGCGGCGGAGGATCCGGACAGCGCGTGGGCGTTCCTGCGCTGGTGGCTGAGCACGGACACACAGTCACAGTACGGCCGGGAGATCGAAGCGGTGCTCGGCGCAGCCGGACGATATAACCCGGCGAATGTCAAGGCCTTGGAGAGCCTGCCCTGGTCTACAGCCGAGCTGAAGGTGCTGCGGCTGCAATGGGAAAGCGTGAAGGAAATTCCTGAGATCCCGGGAGGCTATTACACCTCGCGCAACGTGGACAACGCCTTCAAGGCGGTGATTTATAACAACACCAATCCACGCGAGGCGCTCAATTACTACAACAAGCAGATTAACGCTGAAATTCTGCGCAAGCGGGAGGAATTTGGACTGGAAGGAGGGGACGGCGCGTGACGACCGGGAAGCTTCGAGCCGGGCGGATCGCCCATGCGGCCAAGGGCGACGGCGTATTCCGGCGGATGGGCCGCGGCTGGCAGAACTATGCGCTGATGGCGCCGTATCTGATACTGTTTTTCCTGTTCACTCTGCTGCCGGTGGTTATTTCGGTGTTTTACAGCTTCACCTACTTCAATATCCTCACCCCGCCGCGTCTGGTAGGCTGGGACAACTACCTGCGGATGCTGGTGGACGACGATGTGTTTCTGATAGCCTGGAAGAATACCTTGCTGTTCGCATTGGTGACCGGGCCGATCAGCTACCTGCTGTGTTTTTTCTTTGCTTGGCTGATAAACGATCTCGGAAAGAATGTACGCGCCGTGGTGACCACCATTTTTTATGCCCCGGTGCTGTCGGGACAGGCGTATACCATATGGACCTTTGTGTTCAGCTCAGACAGCTATGGCATCGCCAACGGATTTTTAATGCGTTTCGGCTTCATCAAGGAACCGATAGGCTGGCTGACCGATCCCCAGTATATCCTGGGGATTGTGATTCTGGTACAGCTGTGGCTGAGCCTGGGCACCGGCTTTCTCGCGTTCATAGCCGGTCTGCAGGGGGTGGATCGCTCGCTGTATGAGGCGGGGATGATCGACGGCATCCGCAACCGGTTTCAGGAGGTATGGTATATCACCCTGCCCACCATGCGCCCGCAGTTGCTGTTCGGCGCAGTGATGCAGATCGTCACCTCCTTTTCGGTAGCAGACGTATCCATCCGGCTGGCCGGTTTTCCCAGTACCCAGTATGCCGCCGAAACGGTGGTCACCCACATCATGGATATCGGCACCACCCGCTATGAGATGGGATATGCCTGTGCGCTGGCGTCCTTCCTATTTTTGCTGATGGTGCTCACCAAGCAGCTCGTCACCGCGGTTATTAACCGGGTGGGGCGATAGGAGAGAGGGCGATATGAATTGACGGCAGACTCCAAAATCCGGTTCCGGCGGCATCCTTTCCGTCGCGCCACCTCCGGCGCCAAGCGGTATACCCGCTCGTTGGGCGGCAATCTGATGATGTGGCTGGTGCTTGCGCTGACAGGCGCGTTTCTCGCGCTGCCGCTGGTGTATGCAGTCACATCGGCGCTCAAGCCTTTTGACGAGATTTTCCTGTTCCCCCCTAAGCTGTTTGTGATGCGGCCCACCATGGACAATTTTGTGGATCTGTTCGCCATCTGCTCCAACCAATGGGTGCCGTTCAGCAAATACCTGTTCAACAGCATCTTTGTGGCGGTCAGCGCCACCGTGATGCACGTGGTATTTTCCTCGGCGTGCGCCTATCCGCTGGCGAAGAATGAATTCCCCGGGCGCAATCTGATTTTCAACCTGGTGGTTTTTTCGCTGATGTTTGTTTCGCAGGTCACCTTTCTGCCGCAATATATCATCATCACCAAGCTCAACTGGATCGACACCTACTGGGCGCTTATTCTGCCTTCGGTCGGCAGCGCGCTGGGGGTGTTCCTGATGAAACAGTTCATCGAGCAGATCCCGATCTCGATTATCGAAGCCGCCCGCATTGACGGCTGTTCGGAATTCCGTGTGTTTTTCCGCATGATCCTGCCCAATGTCAAGCCGGCCTGGATGACCTTGACGGTGTTTACCTTCCAATCGGTATGGAATATTTCCTCCCAGCAGTTCGTGTTCCGCGAGGATTTGCGCACCCTGCCCACCGTCATGCAGCAGATTGTGACCGGCAATACCATCGCCCGGGTGGGGGTCGGCGCGGCGAGCACCGTATTTCTGATGCTGCCGCCGATCCTGCTGTTCGTGGTGCTGCAAAGCCGGGTGGTGGAGACGATGGCGTTTGCCGCAATTAAAGAGTAAAGGAGGGGCTCTATTGTATTACGAGAACAAGCCGGCTCCGGGGCGCCGCCGGAAAGCCCGGCTGCGCCGTACGGCGGCCGCGGCTGCGCTGACGCTGCTGCTGGCCCCTCCGGCTGCTTTGGCGGCGCCCTACAACGGCTATATGTACGATGCGTGGAACCAGCCGGTGCCCGCGCCGATGGGCTACCTGCCGGAGCTGTCCTTTGGCGGCGCTACGTTGGGTACCGTCGAGATGAAGACCCCCTCTGATCTGTTTGTGGACGCTGCCGGCACGGTATATATCGCGGACACCGGAAATAATCGGGTGCTGTGCCTATCGCCGGAGCTGGAGCTCCAACGGATTCTGGACACGGTTGTGGATGAGGACGGCGCACAGCAGCCGCTGGAAAGCCCCTCCGGCCTGTTCGCGGACGGCGAGGGCGGGCTGTATGTCGCGCAGAAGGACAAGGGACAGGTGATTCGGCTGGATCCGCAGGGGCGGATTGCCGCCCGGTTTGCGCAGCCGGTTTCCGAGCTGATTCCGGAAAATTTTGTTTTCGCCCCCTCCAAGGTGCTGGTGAACCGCAACGGCACGGTTTTTGTGCTGGTGGACGGATTTTATCTCGGTGCGCTGACCTATGACGGCGACGGGAATTTTCTGGGCTTTTACGGCAGCAACCGGGTGGAGGTGACCGTTAAGCTGCTGGCGGACTACCTGTGGAAACAGCTGCTCTCGCAGAAACAGAAGGACCAGATGGCGCGGTATGTGCCGGTGCAGTATACCAACTTCGATATCGACGGGGAGAATTTTATCTATACCTGCACCCAGACCACCCGCACATCGCTCAACGAGATACGCAAAATCAACACGCTCGGCAACGATGTGCTCATCCCATACCCGCGCAATGTCGAAAGCGCGACCGGCAACTACGGCGACCTTCAAACCGCCTGGTTTATGGGACAATCCACCGACACCCAATTTGTCGATATTTGTGTGGACGCCGACGGCATGATCAACGGGCTGGACTTTTCCCGCGGGCGGATTTTTCAGTATGACAGCGAGGGCAAGCTGCTGACCATTGCGGGGGGCAGCGGCGATCAGCTCGGTTTGTTTGAAAAGCCCGCCGCCATCGACGATCTCGGGGAAAAGCTGCTGGTGCTGGATGCGGCCAAGAACACCGTCACCGTGCTGGCGCCCACTGCCTACGGCCGTCTGCTCCACCAGGGAATTCTGCTGTATAACGAAGGGGAGTACGCGCAGGCGAAGACCGTTTGGGAGGAAGTGCTCGCCCGCAACGTCAACTGTGAGCTGGCCTACGTCGGCCTGGGCAAGGCGTACTATGAGGCGGGCGATTACGCCGCGGCAATGGAGGCGTTTGAATACGGCTATGACCGGGAAGGGTACTCCCGGGCGTATAAGGAATACCGCACCGTGCTTCTGCGCCGGTATTTCCCCTATATCATGACCGGCCTTGCGGCGGCGGCACTGGCAGGGCTTGTGTTCTTCGGCGTGCGGCGGCGGAAAAGGAAAGCGGGTGAGGACAGATGAAGGCGGTTCGATCCATCCTCAGGGTTCTGCACAGCCCTACCGATGAATTCGAGGAGGTCAAATACCGGAAGACCTGGTATCTGCCGGCGGCAGGGGCTATCCTGATCGTATGGTTTCTGGCGGCCATCGCCGACCGGCAGCTGACCGGCTTTGCCTTCAACCGCAACAACCTCCGGGAGCTGAACATCCTGTTCCTGTTTGCCTCGACCGTACTGCTGTTCTGCCTGTATGCGGCGGTCAACTGGGCGGTCACCACCCTGCTTGACGGCAAGGGCACCCTCCGGGAGATTTTCTGCGCGAGCGCCTATGCTCTTCTGCCCTATGTGGCGTGCACGCTGCTGGCGGTGGTATTCAGCCGTGCGCTGATTCTCGAAGAGAGCGCATTTCTCACCATCATTCGGGCGGTGGGGCTGCTGTGGAGCGGGTGGCTGCTGCTGGCGGGTCTGAAGGTTGTGCACGAGTATTCGCTTAAAAAGACCGTCCTTTCGCTTATCCTGACCGTGCTGGGGATGCTGTTTGTCCTTTTCCTTGGCGTGCTGTTTTTCTCTCTTTTACAGCAGCTGTGGTCGTTTGTCCTGTCGATTTATAATGAGCTGCTTTACCGCAGCTGACCGGGAGGTATTGTGATGGTATGCGTGAAACAAAAAGGCGCTGTGCTGAAAATCCTGGCGTCGGCCGTCAGCCTTTTTCTGCTTCTCAATGCCTCTGTGGTCGTGCACTCTGAGGAGACGCCGGCGATATTCCCGCTGATTGCGGGCGGGACAGAAGAGGAAACAGCCGGTGAGGGCAGCGGGCTCGTCTACATGCAGACGGCGTCCCAAGACGGCTTGTCCTTGTTTGCAGACAGGGGCAGCGGACGGTTTTATATCGAGGATACGGGGGGCAACCGCTGGTACAGTAATCCGGATGCGGCGGCGGACGACCCGAGCGCTTCCGGGATACATAAGGTGGAGCTCCAGTCGCTGATCGTCGCGGAGGTTCTCGAGCTGAAGACCGGGCAGGTGACCCGGAAAAACAGCGAGGCGCGCTCGGTACGCCAGGACGGCGCGGCATACCGGGAAATCGGCGGCGGGTTTCGGATGGATTACACCTTCGGGGAGGAGGGGATGATCATCCCGGTGGAAATCCGCATCGGCGGCGGGATGCTGACGGCACACGTTCCGGTGGAGGAGATACGGGAGGAAAAGCCGGAGGAATACCGGCTGATGAGCCTCAGCGTGCTGCCGTTTTTTGGGGCCGCAGGCCGGGAGGAAACCGGGTATGCCCTGCTGCCGGACGGCTCCGGTTCACTGATGTATTTTAACAACGGCAAGCTGACGGCCGATGAGTATGCGATGCCGGTCTACGGACGCGATCAAGCGCTCAATCTGCTGATGAAGCCGGCTGACAGCCATGCCGTGCAGTATCCGGTTTACGGAATGAAGTCCGGGGATAAAGCCTACCTTGCCGTCATCAGCCGTGGCGCGGCACAGGCGACCATCCGTGCGGCGGTAAACGGGCAGGGCACCAGCTACGCCCACGCTTACAGCCAATTTACGCTGCGCGCATCCGACTCATTCGTCCTCGGTGAGGAAACCGGCAATCCGCAGACCGCAGCCCTGTATCAGGAGGAAGATATCGCTATCGACGGGGTGGAGGTGCAATTCCGTTTCCTGCAGGCGGAGGCAGCAGACTACAGCGGCATGGCCGCTGTTTACCGGCAATATCTGCAAGAAACCTACGGCATCAAGGAACATACCGTAGCCGGGACGCCGCTCTATCTCGATATCCACGGAGCGGTCATGAAGAAAAAATCCATCCTCGGCATCCCGTTCGAGGTGGAGGAGCAGCTTTCGGACCTCGCGGATATCCAGGCGTTGGCGCAGCAGCTCTATGCCGATGGGGTGTCGGCGCTGGAGATTAATCTGAAAAGCTGGAGCCGGGACGCGCTCTCCGGAAAGGTGGACGGGTCGCTCAAGCCTTCGGGCAAGCTGGGCGGCAGCGGAGAGCTGCAGGCGCTTTCCGCCTATCTCGGCAAGCAGGGCGGCACCCTGTATCCGGAGCTTGGCATCCAGCTGTTTAACCGTTCCGGCAACGGGGTATCGCGTTTTTCGGATGTGACCAAGAGCATGTCCAATGCCCCGGCGTTCATCGCCTCGTATTATGAGAGTACCCGGCTGCGCAATAAGAATATCCCCCGGCAATCGATGCTGGCGGGGGGCAAGCTGCCTGAGCTGCTGAGCCGGATTGCCGGACGGGCGGATACGCTGGGGCTGATGGCTTTCTCTTTTCCGGCGCTGTATGTATATTCGGATTTCGGCGACCCGCTGGTTTCCCGCAGCGGCTACGCCGCGGCGCTTTCGACAGCGCTTGAGAAGCTGGGAGATCGGGCTCTGCTGATGGATAACCCGCCGGATTTTCTGTTGGGGAAGGCCGCCGGGATTGTGAACCTCCCTGTGGAATCGAGCGGCAAGGATTTGACCGATGAAAGCGTGCCCTTCGTTCAGCTGGCTCTATCCGGGCTGCTTCCGTATGCGGTGCCGCCGGTAAATCTCGGCGGCGATGAGGATCGCCTGTTCCTGAAGGCTCTGGAAACCGGATCGGCGCTGCATTATAGTTTTATCACCAAGGATAACAAACGGGTGATCGACACCACGCTCAATGGCCTGTTGAGCGCCGATCCCGCCCACTGGACGGCACAGATGCTGGAGGAATACCAAACGCTTGAGGAGGTGCGCCGTGCGGCGGGGGGAACCGGGATGGTCTCCCATCGGCGACTGGCGCCGCAGGTGACCGAAACGGCCTATGCCAATGGCACGAGGGTGCTGGTCAACTATAGCGGCAAGGCCTATACCGACGGCACGGGTACGGTGG
>CAKTXU010000088.1 GCA_934630995.1 uncultured Eubacteriales bacterium | reverse complement strand
TCGGCGCGGACGCTCTCGGCGGGCGGCATGGTGTAATCTTCCTGTTCCACGACAAGCTCCCGAGTGCCCTGAGCGAAACCGATGGAGGCGAGAGCGGGAAAATCGATGACGCCGCTGCCCAACTCCACGTTCTTTTTATCCGCTCCCAGCTCCTTGAAATGGAGCAGAGGGAAACGGCCGGCATAACGATGGAGCAGTGCGATGGGATCCCGTCCGGCATAGGCAGCCCAGTAGACATCCAGCTCAAATCCGGTCTTTTGCGTGTTCTCCACCAGAATGTCATAGAGGGTGCCGCCCCCCGCCGGGGCAAACTCATGCGCATGGTTGTGATAGGCGAAAGGAATGCCCGCGGCTTCGAATCGATTGGCGCAGTTTTCCAAAAATACCGCGGCTTCTTTGGCGTCTTCCGCCGTTTTCAAATCCATCCAGGGACAGGCGGCTGTCTGAATACCCGCCTCCCGGCAATACGAGATGCAGCCGTCGAGATCGGCGCGCAGAGACTCGACGGGCACATGGGTGCCCGTGGCCCGCAGACCGTTATCCTCCAGCAGTGCTTTTAGCTCAGCGGCGGAATAATCCTCATAGCCGGCGAATTCCACACCAGTATAGCCGGCCTTGGCGGCGATTTTCATTCGCTCCCTCAGAGACGGCACATCCCGCAATGAGTAGAGCTGCAGGCTGAAATCCTTCATGGATATGCCTCCTCAGTCGAAATAGACGGCCTGCCCGGTCTTGGCGGACGTGTAAATAGCCTCGAGAATTTCGGTGACCACCAGCGCCTGCTCGGGCAGGACCAGTGGCTGTTTATCCTCCAGCACGGCGTTGAGCCACTGACTGGCTTCCACCTCGGCAGGATCGTCTGAGGCGGCTCCGTCGAAGAAGGCAACGCCGCCTCCGGCGAGAGAGGGCGTTTTGATCGTCTGCTTGCCCAGGTCCACCATGTTGAACCGCAGGCCGTCCGCCATATCTGCGCCGGCCTTGGTGCCGCATAGGGTGGTCTGCGCTTCCCGAACATCCAATGTGTTCAGGGCCCAGCTGGATTCCAGAATGATGGTGGCGCCGTTTTCCATGGTGATGAAGCCGAATGCGGAGTCCTCTACCGTGAACTGGGCGGGATCCCAGTCTCCCCAGGCGTTGCCGGTATCCTTCTGATCGCCCAGCTTTTTAAAGGTCTGGCCCAGAACAGCTTTAGGCTTGTAGTTGTTCATCATCCACAGGGTCAAATCCAGCGCATGAGTGCCGATGTCGATAAGGGGACCGCCGCCCTGCTCATACTCGTTGAGAAAGACGCCCCAGGTGGGCACGGCGCGGCGGCGAATGGCGTGGGCCTTGGCGAAATAGATATCGCCCAAATCGCCGCGATCCACCGCTTTTTTCAGCAGCAGGCTGTCGGGACGGCAGCGGTTCTGATAGCCGATAGTCAGCTTCTTGCCGGTGCGACGGGCAGTGTCCAGCATGGCACGGGCGTCGGCGGCCGTTTTGGCCATGGGCTTTTCGCACATGACGTGTTTGCCGGCTTCCAGTGCGGCGACGGAAATCTCACAGTGGGAGCGGTTGGGAGTCAGAACATGAACCACATCGATGGTTTTGTCCTCCAGGAGCTTGTGATAGTCGGTATAAACCTCGGCTCCGGGAATGCCGAAATCTGCGGCGGCCTTGACGGCCCGGTCCTCGATGATGTCGCAGAAAGCGACCATTTCCGCTTTGGCGGACAACTTTTTTAGGACGGGCATGTGTTTGCCATTGGCGATACCGCCGCACCCGATGATACCGATACGCAATTTCTCCATTTTTCCTTCCTCCTATGTATCTTATTAGAAAATCCCCAAAGGCGGGACACCGCCTCCGTTAGCTTCATGTTACCTAGTCGCGGCCCAAAAAGCAACAACTATTTAAACAGTTTCCATAACAATATTTCGGAAGAAGAGCGCTGGCTCCGATTCCTTGTGAAAACGGACGGGCTGTGGTATACTGGAAAGCCGAAAGGTGGGTCGGCTGTGAGCACGACAGTGGTTGTGGGAATGAGCGGCGGGGTGGACAGCTCGGTGGCGGCGCTGTTGTTGAAGGAACAGGGCTATCATGTGATAGGTGTCACGCTTCTGCTGCGGGGAGGACGTCTGGCGGAGAACAGCGGCACAGACGCTCTGCGGGATATTGAGGATGCCCGCCGGGTCTGTGAGGCCCTGTGTGTCGAGCATCGGGTGCTGAATCTATCCGATGCTTTCTGCCGCTGTGTTGTAGATGAGTTTGTAGAGGAATATAGCCGCGGACGGACTCCCAATCCCTGCGTCACCTGCAATCGCACCATAAAGTTCGGCGCCCTGCTGGAATATGCGCTGGCGGAAGGGGCCGATTATGTGGCCACCGGTCATTACGCCCATACGGCGTATAATAGCGAAACCGGCCGCTGGCAGTTGTGGAAGGCGGAGAGTGCCAAGGATCAGAGCTATGTGCTGTACGGCTTGTCCCAGCATCAGCTGTCCCATACCCTTTTTCCTCTGTGGGGGCTGGAAAAGGAGGCTGTGCGTGCACTGGCCCGTGAGCACCGGCTGCCGGTGGCCGACAAGGGGGATAGTATGGAAACCTGCTTTGTTCCCGACAGCGGCCACGCTGCTTTTATCGAGGCCTATACCGGCCGCACTATGCGCCCCGGCGATTTTGTGGATGAGATGGGCAGGGTTTTGGGTCGTCATCAGGGGATCGAACGGTACACCATCGGCCAGCGTAAGGGCCTGGGGATAGCTCTGGGGCGGCCAATGTATGTGGTGAGGCTGGACGCTGAAAAAAATCAGGTGATTCTCGGTGAGGAAGGACGACAGATGGCTTCCTCTCTTGTGGCGGCGTCGGTCAATTATATATCCATCGCGCCGCCTGAGGCGCCTCTGTCCGTGGAAGCGAAAATTCGCTATCAGGCGCCGCCGGCTGCCGCTATTCTGACGCCGCTGAAAGAAGGGATGGTACGGCTCGTGTTTGAGAAGCCGCAGCGCTCGGTGACGCCGGGACAGGCGGTGGTTTTTTACTGGGGAAATCTGGTGCTAGGTGGCGGCACTATTCAAGAAAGCGCATGAATTCAAGCAAAACGGCCATACTATTCCGGAAAATTGCGGAAGGAGCGTGGCCGTTTTGCGGAGAATATTGGGCAACCATCCCTATTTTGAAGGCTGGTATTTCAAGCTGCAGCGTGGGGAGGAGACTGTGGCCTTTATTCCCGGTATCAGCCGGGACGGTAAGGGGGAAGAAAAGGCCTTTATCCAGGTGATTGCCGCGGGAGAATCCTATAATGTGGATTTTCCGTTGAATACTTTCTCTGTCAGCGCTTCGCCGTTTACGGTGCGAATTGGGGAGAATGTGTTTTCTACCAGGGGTATTCGATGTGTACTGCCGGAGCTGAACTGTGCTGCCGCTGTGCTATTCGGCAGGCAGACGCCTCTGCGCTATGACGCCATGGGGCCATTCCGCTTTGTTCCGGGCATGGAATGCCGCCATGGGGTTGTCAGCCTTTACCACCCCATTCTAGACGGACTGTTGGTGTTGGGCGGAAAACGTTTGAATATGGGCGGAGGAACCGGCTATATCGAAACGGATCGCGGACGGTCTTTTCCAGAAAACTATCTATGGGTGCAGAGCAACGATTTTCCGCAGAAGGCCTGTGTGATGGTATCCATTGCTTCCATTCCATTTGCCGGTACCCAATTTAAAGGCTGCATCGGACTGGTGCATACCGGCGGGAAGGAATACCGGCTGGCTACCTATACAGGCGTAAAAATTGTCAGCGACGCCAGCTGGTATGTGCATTTGCGGCAGCGGGAGCTGGATTTGGAAATTCTGCCGGAGAGCCGCGCTCCACAAAAACTGTTTGCTCCGGACAGCGGACGAATGAAGCGCATTATTCATGAGGATGCTTCCTGTCCTGTCCGGTTTCGTTTTCGCCGGGGGGACAGGATTTTGCTGGACCATGAGAGCCGAAATGCCAGCTTTGAGTTTGTGCGGAAAGGTCAGGAAAAATTCGCTTTGCCCTGTTGACAGGCGGAAATGAGGATGCTATAATAGCAACTGCGCCCGCAGGATGTAGGCGCATCAATGCGAGAATGCTGGAACTGGCAGACAGGCACGTTTGAGGTGCGTGTGTCTTTGACGTACGGGTTCAAGTCCCGTTTCTCGCACCAAATCAAAGCACAAACTTTGATACAAAAACAGCCTTCCATTTTGGAGGGCTGTTTTTGCGTCTGTGCCCGAAACCCGTGTATTCATGCGGGATTCGGGCTTTTTCTGTTTCCCCGGCTGGCGGTGCGGCGACCCCAAAATTCCTCTTGTGGCATAGCCGTTCGCCGGGAATACCCAAGAGGCTCCGTTTTTGCACCCCCATCTATATAGATAAGGTAAGAATCGGGAATCGTTAAAAAGTATGCGGGCCGGGAAACTTTTTAACGATTACTTTTTATGCCCTTTTATTGATCGGTTCATGGCCCGCCGCCGCTTTTTTTCTACTCCTGACCTTATAGTAAAATAAAACGAGGGAATGCTAACCATACCAATTTGTAGAGGAGAAGGGATATGAACCAACCATTGCATTTTACAGCGGCTATACAGCGATTTGAGCGGTATCTTATAACAGAAGAAAAAAGCGCGGCAACGATTGAAAAATACCAGCGGGATATCCGTTGTTTTTACAAATTTCTGTCGGACAGGGATATCCGCAAGGAAGAAACCATTGCCTACAAAGAGTACCTAACGGCGCGGTATGCTCCGGCCAGCGTCAACTCCATGCTGGTGGCGCTTAACTGTTTTCTGCGGTTTATCGGTTTGCGGGACTGCTGTGTGAAACTCCTGAAAATCCAGCGGCAAATTTTTTCCCGGGAGGACAAAGAGCTTACAAAGGCGGAATACCATCGGCTGGTAATGGCAGCCCAAGGCAACCGGCTGTCACTGGTGATTCAGACCATCTGCGGCACCGGCATCCGGGTCAGCGAACTGCAATTCATCACCGTGGAAGCGGCCAAATGCGGCGAGGCAGTGGTGCGCTGCAAAGGCAAAACCCGCGCGGTGTTTATCGTGCGGGAGCTGAGAAAAAAACTGCTCCGCTATGCTGCGGAGCAGAATATTCAGAGTGGAATGATTTTCGTGACCCGCACGGGCAAACCCATCAGCCGCACGAATATCTGGCGGGAGATGAAAGCGTTGTGCATCGAGGCAGATGTCAACCCGCAAAAGGTGTTCCCGCACAACCTGCGCCACCTGTTCGCACGTGTATTTTACGGTATCGAGAAGGATATTGCCAAGCTTGCTGACATTCTCGGTCACTCAAGTATTAACACCACACGAATCTACATCATTTCCACCGGCATGGAGCACCGCCGCCGGATGGAAAATATGCACCTGATCCTATGAAAAAAGCCGCCAAATTGGCGGTGAGTACATAATCGGCATTATGTTGCATTTAAGCGAAATTTCTCTAAAAGTATTCAATTATTCATTAGCATTTTATCACCTATTTTAGCGTAATGCAATATGATTAACAGAGAAAAGTATGATTCTGCCGAAAATTGTCTATCTGGACACAGCAAAAGAGAGCCTTTTCAAAACAAAAATTGAAAAGGCTTGGATTCTTGCGCTGTTTTGCAGGTTGGTAGCGGTATACCTCATAGGCAAGCTCTCGTGCTGGCAAAACGACTGCAACATAATGCCGATTATGTTGCAGCATCCCCGCAACCAAACATCACAAAACACACACGAGGAGGACATTTTCTATGTTGACCGAAGAGAGAACGAGAACGGACCAGGCCAAGGTCAAAAAGGCGCTGGTAACGGCGGGCATTATTCTGCTTGTGATCCTGCTTTCCGTGGGAGCAAGCATTCTTGCCTGCAAAAAATCCGCATCCACCGTCAAGAACGGCCTGTCGGCCTATGAGATTGCGCAGGCCTACGGTTATGAAGGCTCTGTGCAGGACTGGCTGACTTCCCTGAACGGGAAGAGCGCATACGAGATCGCCAAGGAGAGCGGCTATACCGGGACAGAGAGCGAGTTCTCCGCCTCTCTTGCGGCAAACGCAAAGGGAGATGCGGTCAGCATTAAGAGTGCGTCTTTTAATCAGGCGGGAGAGCTGATTTTACTTCTCTCCGACGGTAGCAGTCTGAATGTAGGCAGAGCTGTCGGCGCTGCAGGAGCAGACGGCAAGAACGGCACAGATGGTGCCGATGGCAAGGATGGCGCCAACGGTTCCGCCGGTGTCAGCATTATTAATGCGAAAGTCAACGAAAAAGGGCAGCTTCTGTTGGCTTTTTCTGACGGAAAAACCATCAATCTCGACAAGATCACCGGCACCAACGGACAGGACGGGATCGGTATTACGAGCTCTGAGATCAATGCAAACGGCGAGCTGGTGCTGACCTATTCCAACGGCCAGACCGCAAACCTCGGCACCGTAATAGGCGCCAAGGGTGAAAAGGGCGACACTGGCGCCGCCGGTCAGGATGGCATAGACGGCGAAAACGGCGCAGACGGTGTCAGTGTATCCGCCGCCTCCATTAACGAGAGCGGCAACCTGATCTTGACCTATTCCGACGGGAGAGTTGCAGATCTGGGAAAGGTGATCGGTGCCCGAGGCGAAAAAGGTGATACCGGTGCTGCCGGAGCCCAGGGTGAAAAGGGCGACAAGGGTGATACCGGTGCCACCGGCGCCCAAGGCGAGCAGGGCATCCAAGGCGAAAAGGGTGACAAAGGTGATACCGGTTCTGACGGTGTCAGCGTGGTCTCCGCTGAGATCAACAGTCAGGGCGAGCTGGTGCTGATTTTCTCCAACAACCAGCGGGCAAATGTCGGCTCTGTCATGGGTGCCGCCGGAGCACAGGGCGAAAAAGGTGACAAGGGCGACAAAGGCGACACCGGCGCTCAAGGCGAGCAGGGCATCCAGGGAGAGAAAGGCGAAAAGGGTGATACCGGTGCCACCGGCGCACAGGGAGCTCAGGGTATCCGGGGCGAAAAGGGTGATACCGGCGCTGCCGGACAGGACGGCCTTGGCATTCTGAAAAGCGAGCTGAATAATAATGGCGAGCTTGTACTTACTTACACCGACAACACCGTCAAAAACCTCGGCTCCGTGATCGGCGGCAAGGGTGAGAAAGGTGAAAAGGGCGAAAAGGGAGATACCGGTGCCACCGGCGCACAAGGTGAACAGGGTATCCAAGGCGAAAAAGGCGACAAGGGTGACACCGGTGCCGCCGGACAGGATGGTCAGGATGGTGTTGGCATCGAGGATATCAACATTGTTTCCGGCAAGCTGACCATTACCCTTACCAGCGGCACAAAGCTGGAACTGGGCAACATCCGGGGGGAAAAAGGCGACAAGGGCGACACCGGAGCCGCCGG
>CAKTXU010000087.1 GCA_934630995.1 uncultured Eubacteriales bacterium | reverse complement strand
CGCCTCCTCCGCCCGTATAGGCAGCGCGGCGGACATCCCCAGCAGCAGCGCCAGGGAAACGGTCAGAGCCAACAGCCGTTTTTTTATCACCCAAATCCACCCGCCATTCGTTGTAATCAGCAAAGGGACCCTGCCGGAGCCGGCCAGTGGGCTCCGGCAGGGTATTCCATTTCAAGCGTCAGGCATCGGCCACATCCACGATTTTGAAGTTGTCGATGACGATGGAACCGGCGTTGATGCCGACAAAGGCCAGGGTATACTCCTCGATATTGCCATAAGAATACACGTCCATTTCAGCGGTAAAGGTACCGCTGTCTCCGGCCCGCAGATCCGTCAGAGCCACGGGTGAGGTATGGGGTCCGCCCACCGTGCTGTTTTTCGGGCAGATGGCCACCAGGAACCGGCCGCCGTCGCTCATATCCTCCAGCATCTTATAATCGAAGCTGACGGTATAGGTGTGATAGGCCGGGAAGGTATAGCCGTCTGCAAAACGGAACATCTGGAAGGCATCGTCCGGATGGATGTTGAATTTCAGGGAACGGCCGTCGATGGCCTCGCCGGGTTCGGTGGTGATGACCGGCGCATCAATGCCCTGCAGCTCACCCTTCTCATTTTCAAAGATGATTTCCTGCAGATAGCTGTCGTCCTCAAAGGTCAGAACGGGCGGCGCCGTAAAGGGCAGAACCTCCGGCATTTCGAAATTCTGCATCTTATCCGCTTCGGCCTGGAAAACGTCCTTCTGCTTGGCGGCGGCGGTGGCCACAGGGGTGCCGGACAGAATGTCGGAGAAGAGGGCCGCCTGCAGCCCCGCCATGTCGCCCACGCCGTACAGGAAGCCGCAGTTGAAGCTGAGCTTCTGATATTCCTTGAGCCGGGCCTTCTGCTCGTCGGTATAGAGATGATCGTATTCGCTGGGCTGATCCTTTTTGCTTTGGTTATACTCATACTCATACTTCAGATAAGCGATAGCGCCGTAAGGATTCTTGGCGCCGCGGCAGATGCCGTAGGAAGCCGCATAGCCGTGGAGGGCACCATCCGAATTGTCGGGACCCGCTGGCAGCGGTACGAAATCCACCTCAAACTTGACATCGGAGGCCGGATCGTTGCGGAACCAGGTGGTTTCCACCGTCATGGCCAGGCGCTCACTGACGAAATCCTTCACCCAGTCGCCGGATATCCGCATCCATTTATCCTTGTAGCCGGATTGCTGGATATATTCCAGAGCGTTAAGAACCTTCTGATCGTCCACTGTAGCCAGGATCTTGCCGTCGCTCTGGAAGTCAAAGAAGTTGCCGCCGTTGTTGATGATCATATTTTCGACCTTCCAGCTCTGGAAGCCGAAGCGATCCAGGGCGCCGTCGCCGTCGGTATCTGCCGTCAAAGCCTTGCCGCAGGCGGCCAGAGCATCCCAATTCCAGTTCCCCTCCTCCAGATATTCCAGAGGGGTCTTGACGTCGTTCTCCTCGAACATGGTCTTGTTGTACCACAGGAGATAAGGGGCCGGGCCGGTTGACCCGCCGTAAACCTTGCCCTGCCATTTAAAGGGGCTCTTCTCCTTGACCAGCTTCCACCACTCGTCGTCCGCGCCCAGATATTTCTCCGCGTAATCATCCAACGGCTGGCCGATTTGCTGGACGATATAGCGCGGAAACCGCTCGTCCGTCAGGTAGAGGAGGTCGGGCGCGTTGTCGGCGGAGATATCCAGCACATATTTCATGTCCATCTGCCCATAGGCGATTTTAATATACCGGATTTTCATGCCGGTCTTCTCTTCGATATAGGCGTTGCGCTCCTTCTCCGTATCACTGAGTCCATCCCCCCAGGCGTAGCAGCGGAGCTCCGTGCCCTGCAGGTTGATGTCCCCGTCGTCTCCGGTGCCGGAGCTGGCAGGCGGCTTAGGCTTGCAGCCGCCCAGCACGGACGCCAACGACAGCAGCATGCATCCCGCGCAGAGCGCAGACAGCCATTTCATTCTTTTCATGAGGTTCCCCCTATTCTACTAAAGCCGTTCAGTTTTTCTTTTTCTTGCGGAGCAGCACCGCGGCGGTGGTTCCCGCCGCCGCCAGCGCTACGGCAAGAGCCGATACGATGATGGCGATATCGCTGCCGGACAGTCCGCCTGTCTGTCCCGTTGAAGAATCACCGGACACGCCGGTATTCTGTTCTCCATCCGGTCCGAAAAAGCCCGCCGCCAGCTCCAGCGCGTCGGTATAAATATTCAGAATGTCGATTTCGAATCGCTCCTTGAAATTGAGCATCTCCTCATGGGCCGCCCTGGCCAGCGGGACGCTCTCCGTCAGCGCGTGAACCAACGTCTTTGCCTGGGCAAGAGCGTCGGCGGCACTCTTGTCCTTCAAGGCACTGAGGGTTTTCATATGGGCCATGAGCGCCTCCCACTGGGAGGGAAGCTCATCGGCGAAATTCGACAGCAGCTCCGGAATTTCCTCCGCCGCTTTGTCTCCCCTCTCCACCGTGGCCTTGATCCGTTCAAACAGCATGGACCAGATTTCCTCTTTCGTGCCCACAATAACGGCGGATACGTCCTTGGCTTTCAGGGAACGTTCATAGGACAAAACGCCGGATTCTTTGTCCACGGTTATCTCCACCGGGGTATTGCCCACCAGCTCGAAGGCCATCAGGGAATCCATCCGCTCCCCGGACACCTCCAGTCCCTTCAAATCGACGGTCATCTTTCCGGTAAACTCCTCTTCCAAGGTGTTGTACAGGGTAAAGATGGCGGGACCGGATTTCAGCTCTCCAAAGCGTTCAATCCCCAGCTTCTTATCCGCCGATGCCCAGGAAACAGGATTCCATCCCAGCGCATCCTCCATGTTCACAATGGGGGTATACTTCCGGAACAGAGGCCGGGAGCTTTCATAATCCGTCATGGGAACCCGATAGCCGATGACGTTGGCATACAATCCATAAGCCACGGCGGATTTCATGATGTCCTCCTTGATATCCAGAGGGCAGCTGCTGGCGGAGGTGGAGCCGGAATCCAGATCATGTCCGAGCAGCAGCATCCAGGGCTTGCGATAGGCCATGGTGCGCCTGAGCCGCTGTATGTAGGGATCCCAGCCCCAGTGAGGGCCCATTTCGCTGCCCGGCACATCCACCATGTGGACATATTGGGCGGAACCCCTCTACGGAAACACCATATTGGCGAGAATCAGCTGATTATTGGCATCGCAGCGTTCCCGGATAGCCTTGGCGTAGGAATACATGGAGCTGTAAGTGGGCAGCACCAGCCGTTTGTCGGCGTCCCATAAAAGAGGCAGGTCCGCATAGGCAAAATGATCGGTGCGGTAATTGTAGGAGCCCAGTCCCGCCAGGTTGTCGATATACACCCCACCGAGGGTGACTCCTTCATCTACGGCTGCCTTTTCCGCCTTCTCCACATTGCTTATCTGCAGCTTATAGCTGTTCCAGCCCGGGATATCCGGATTGTGGTTGGTGATAAAGCACACCGTTTCACCGTACACATACCAGCCCACGGTGAAGTAACGGCCGTCTGCCAGCAGGGTGGCGGAATTCCGCATGGCTTCCGCCACGTTTTTCTTGGTGACCAGAGGAAACCCATTGAGATCCAATGCGCCGGTGGTGTCATTCAGCAGCTCCTGGAAGCGGCCCATATAATCGTCATAGGTTGGCTCCGGCTCCTTCGGCTTACCCGGCCATTCCATCCATTGTTCCGCCGGAGCCGTATACTGGAAGGAAACCACCCCGTGTTCTTTATCGAAGGCATAGGAGCCGGGGGTTTCATTGTAGCCGAAGGAAAAGTCCTCGATCCCCTCCAGTTGATCATAAGCATGCTGGAACAGCCAGTTGCCGCCGCCGGGAGATTTGACCTCGAAATACTCCGGGAACAGATCATAATACTCCTGGGTGGCTGAACGGAAGCCCCATTGCGGCAGGGTGGGCGCATAAATCAGGAAGCTGAAGGACGCCTTGGACGCTGTCTTTTTTGTGGCGGGCGTCAGGGCAAAATCGAACCGCACAACCATATTCTGCAGAGAATCGGTGGTTTTATAGGATATCAGAGAAGCCTGGGGCGGATCCATCGGAACCGCCACGGCCGCGGCGTGCTTCCCGTCGGAAATCACGCCGTAGGGATACAGGCTCATCTTATGGCCCTGGAGGGGATTCTCCAGGCCATTGGAGTAATCCCCGTTCCGTTCAATAAGTCGTCTGTCCTCCGTGTCGTCATACCAATACATACCGTCGTATTTGACCGGCAGCAGATATTCCAGACGAATCAGCCGCTCCCGTCCGGTCGTATCCTTCATTTCGCCGTCCACCCGGATAGCGTTTCCCTGGCGGCTGTAGGTCGCCTCCAGCGTGAGGCCGGCCTCCGTTACGCCGCCCTTCTGACTGAGCTTATCTCCGCCGCTCACCGGCGCCTGGAAGGGATAAACCGCATCCGTCGCGCAATCGGTGATGCGGAAGCCGGACAGCGTATCCGCCACCCTTTCCTCGCCGTGCAGGACAACGGAGGTCACCGCGCCCGTCTGCGGATCAAGGGCGAGGGTCATATTGCCGGTTTGGAGGGCTGTATCGCCCGCCGCCGTCGCGGATATCGGAACCATACCTGCAGCCATTGTCGAAGCGACCATCCATGCCGCCACCTTTCTTTTCCAATGATACTGTTTCACCAATCATCCTCATTTCTGTTTGGAACTTTTCCTGCTTACCAGCAGAAAGGCCGTCAGACCGATCAAAGCCAGCAAGACCACCCCACCGCAGACGCTCCATATCATCCAATCCGCCGGAAACGTTTCCGGCGTCTCGCCGTCAATGACAGGCGAGACAGCCGTTCCATCGAAGAAGCCGCCTGCCAGCTCCTGCATCTCCCGGCAGGTATCCAGAACCTCGATGGCGAAGACGTCCTGGTAATTGAGCATGTCGTCGTGGGCCGCTGACGCGAGAGTAACGGCCCGGTCGAGTCCCGCCTTCAGCTCCGTCCCCTTTTCCACCGTCTTGTCCCGGTCGGAGAGCAGCGCCGTTACGGCGTCCATCTCCGCCTTCAGTTCCTCCCAGCCGGTGGGCACTACGTCGGCATACGCCTCCAGCAGTGCCGGAATCTCCCCAAAGGCCGCGGATACCCGCGCCGCTTTTGCCGACAGCCGCTCATGCAGAACCGTCCAGATTTCCTTCCGTGTTCCCACGGCGGCGACATTCAGCCCCTCTGGCCCCAGAGTGCCTTTGATGCGCAGAACCTGCTCCGTCTCGTCCAAATCCGCGGACAGAAAGCGGTTTGCCAACATATCATAAACGATAAGCTCCCGCTGTCTCTCCTCAGAGACGGCCAGCGCCTGCAAATCCATCGTCAACGTGCGATCAGACGCCTCCTTGGAGATATTGTACATCGTCATTACCGCCAGGCCCTCGGCCGGATTACCGAACCGCTCCGCCGCCAGAGAGGCATCCTCTCCGCTGCGGGCAAAGGTCAGCGGCTCCCAGCCCAGCCTATCCTCAAGCTGTACAAGCGGCAGGTATTTCCGAAAGAGGGGCCGCGCTTTCTCATACTCCGTCAGGGGTACGCGGTAGCCGATGACATTGGCGAACAGCCCGTAGGCCGTACTTGATTTCAAGACAGCCTCCCGCTGCTCATTGGTGGTCTGCATCTCCAGCATACTATCCAAATCGTAGACATACAGCAAGGTCCACGGCTTGCGGTAGGCCAGGGTTCTCCGCAGCCGTTGAATATAAGGATCCCAGCCCCAGCGCGGGCCTATTTCGCTGCCCGGCACATCCACCAGCGGCGCATAGTGCTGCGCGCCGCCGTTTTCGGGAAAAACGATATTGGCTAAAATGATCCTGTCCTCCTGAACCGCCTTCTCCCGCAAAGCAGAGGCATAGGCGAACATGGAGTGCAGCGAAGGCATGACCGGCGCACCATCGGCATCCCATAGCAAGGGGGTATCCGTATAGGCGAATTGCTCGGTCCGGTAATTGAGGAAGCCGCCGCCCGACAGATTGTCGATATAGAAGCCGCCCAGGGTCCCGCCGTTCTGCTTGGCCGACAGCTCCGCCCGTTCGATTTTTTTGAGCTGAAGCTGAAAGCCGTTGAAGCCGGGCAGCGCGGGGGAATGGTTGGTGGCGAAGCCCATGGTTTCACCGTAGGTATACCAATCGATCACTGCCGGTCTCCCGCTCGTTCCCGTCATCATGGAGGCCAGAAGGGCTTCGGTGGCCCGGCTTTCGCTGACCCCCGGATAGCCGTAGGACATAACCCCCGGATCGCTGTTCAACAGTTCCTGAAGCCGCACGTCGATTTCGGATGCTCCAGGCTGTCGTGCCTTGTCCTGTCCCGGCCAGGGAATATCCAGGCCGAAGGGCGAGGTATATTCCAGGGAAATTACACCGTAGCGTGCATCCAGCGCATAGCCGCCGCCCGGGGTTTCATTATAGCGGAAGCCGAAATCCTCCGGCGCGGGCAGCCCGTCGTAAGTATGCTGGAACATCCAGTTACCGGGCGCCGTGGTGCGCACCTGAAAGTATTCCGGAAACAGCGCATAGTAGTCCTGCGCCGCCGCCCGGAACCCCCACGCCGGATATTCCGGGGCATAAATCAGAAAATGGAAGTCCGCCTTGGACGGGGTCTTTTCCGTCAACGCGGAGAGGAGAAAATCGAACCGCACCGTCAGATTCTCCTGCCCGCCGGTGGTATCGTAGGACAGCAGGGCGGCACCCGGTTCGTCCATCAAAGTCGCCATAGCTACGGCCTGACTGCCGTTGGACACCGCGCAGAAGGGGTACAGGCTGCTCTTATGCCCGGCAATATACGATGTGCCGTTGCTGTAGCTGCCGTTCTTTTTCACGGGAATACGATCGTCCAGATCGTTGTACCACACAAGATTTTCAGCCTTGACCGGCAGACGGTAGGAAAGGCGGACCTGACGATTTTGTCCCGAACTGTCCGTTATCTCTCCATCCACCCTCACGGCTTTCCCCTGCCGTGTATAAACGGCTTTCAGGGACAAACCGCTGGTTCCCGTCTCCCCTTGCTGAAGGTAGCCGTTCCCATCTGATACGAGAGGCAGGCTGACCGCCCGTTCTTCGCCGGTTTCTCTATCGGACACATAAAACCCCGTCTGTGTGGAGGCGGACAGGGCGTCGCCGCCATGCAGGCGCAGTCCTGCCACCCCTCCGGTCTCCGCATTGAGGGTCAGGGTCAGCCCTTCCAGTTCGAAACACGGCAAACCGGTTTCTCCAACCACAAGAAAACCGGCCGCAGCAGGGAACGGCAGCATTGCCGCCAGCAGGAACGCCGCTGTTTTACGGCGAAAATGCATATCACCACTCCCCGCGCCTATTCGCCGCTTTTGCCGGTCTTTGAGCGTTTCACAAGCACCACGGCCACGACCACGCCGCAGGCAACCAGCACA
>CAKTXU010000086.1 GCA_934630995.1 uncultured Eubacteriales bacterium | reverse complement strand
CGGCCAGCTGGGCCTGCCGTTCATCCCTCTCCCGCTCGTTCGCCTCATCGAAATACAGGGGCAGCAATGTCGCTTTCAGTCTGTTCATCCAACCTTTCCTTTTAAATATATTGAAAAACGCTTTATCCTCCAAACATCCCCGGAGGATAAAGCGTTTTGTCGCCTGGGGAGGCCTCAGCGGTAATGGGCGTCGGCTTCCTTATTCCAATCCTGCCGGAGCAGGTCGTCAATGAGCTCCCTGGCCTGCTCATAGGAGCGGGTGCGGTGATCATTCATCAGCTCCACCACCAGCAGGTCGCGGCTTCCCGTGCGGTAAGCGTCCAGGATATTGTTGGCGCGGCACAGCCGGGGCAGCATGACATTGTTCATCAGCCGGGAGGGGAGTGGGGACATGCGGATACCCTGGATACCCCGGGCGCTGATCATAGCGGGAATCTCCACAAGCGCGTCGTCGGGCAACCCGTCGATGCAGCCGTTATTGGGGATGTTTAGGGTCAGGCGGGTATACGTATCGGTTTCCATGGCCTCGATGATTTGGATGTGCTGTTCTCCGCTGTGGACCAGCGGATAGATTTTGGAGATGGGCTCCCCCGTTTCCATGGACCGCCGTAGGTTTTCATGCTGCACATCCTTGTCCGCCAGATAGTTGGCCCAGCATTCGGCCGAGTCGAAACCGCCGCCGGTGCCATACCATTTCTTTTTGGCTTCCAGGTCGGTGTGATGCCACCAGGGAGAGACGCTGCGGATAGCGTCCCCGATAGGCAGCAGCCCGTAATGCCGGTAGGCGTCCACCGCGCCCGGGCTCAGCACATCGGGAGAAAACCCCAGGAATCCCGGGTTGAGATAGGCGTCGCTCTTCCAATACGCCTCTGCCTTCTCCTCGATCCAGCGATCCAGCAGGGGATAGGCGTCCTTTCCCTCATAGCGAAAATCGGTCAGATAGGTGCAGTGGTTGAAACCGATGACCTCGGCGGTGGTTTTGGCGGGATCCAGTCCCAGGATTTCGGCCACCCAGCGGTAACCGAAATGCCCGTGGCAAACCCCGACCGCCTTCACCTTGGTATACTTGGTCAGATAATTGGTGCCCTCGAAAACCGGATTAGCGGTCTGTATCAGCAGCGCGCCCGGACACAGCTCCTCCATGTCCCGGGCCAGCTCCTCCAGAAAGCGAAGCTGCCAGAAGGCGCCCACCCCGCCGTAGTAGCAGGAGACCCGGTCCCCAATGCCCCGGTAATAGCCGTGGGCCTCCGCGATTTTGCGTTCGTTTTCCAGCGGGATATAGCCGCCAATCTTGACCGCGCAGATGACATAATCCGCCCCCTCCAGGGCCGGGCGGCGGTCGGTGTAGGACTCTACGCCCAGGTCTGCCTCTACCTCCCGTTTGTAGGCCTCCACCATCGCCCGCGCTTCCTCAAGACGCCGGGAATCGATATCGACGAGCCGCAGGGTTGCCCCTTCCAGCCCCTTGCTGAGCAGGATATCCTTCACCAGGGCCAAGGCGAAGGACGCGCTGCCCGCGCCCAGCAGAACTATGGTCTTCATCCTCTTCCGTCCTTTCTGTTCCGGTTTCGGCCGGTTTGCCGAGGATTTTTCCGGCCTCATCCCTATGATGCACCGCCGCGGGAAAAAAGGAAATGGATAATCCGACGGAATTCCATGAATATTTCACGGCTCTCCTTTGCGGCCTTGTCTTTTCCACACCATTTGGCTATACTGGAGATGTCGAGAAGGAGGGGCCGTCATGTATCATATCCTGTCCTGCTTTGAAAAACGCACCGTGTCCTCCTGCAATTTCAATCTGCTCTCAGGCGCCACCGCGCATCCAGACCGTATCCTGGAAAACACCCATGATCTCCTCTATATTCTGGAGGGGGAGTGGACCGTCTGCCAGGAGGAGGAAACCTATCGGCTGGGCAAGGACGACGCGGTCTTTCTCCACGCAGGCCGGCACCATTTCGGCCGGGAGGGTTGTCTGCCCAACACCCTGGTCATGTTCCTCCATTTCTCCCGCTCTCCCCGGGACTGTACGGTTCGGACGCTGGAGCCCGGCGTTTCCTGGGAGGACGCCGTCGCCTTCCCCAGCATTCTCCATTGCCGGCACAACAGCCGGGTGAAGACGCTGCTCAAAAATATCATCTACTCTTTTTATGCGGACGCTCCGCACCGGGAACTGAAGGTCGCGGCCCTGCTGCCGGAGCTGCTGGTCGAACTGTCCGCCGTTCAGGACGGCGCCGGCCTGAGCCGGGGACAGGATGAAATCGTGGACAAGGTACTGTATCTCATCCGGCTCTCCCCGCAGAAATACTTCACCACCCAGGAACTGGCGCGGGAGGTTTTCCTGGGCGCCAGCGCCCTGCAGGAGCGGTTCAAAAAAGCGACAGGCACCACGCTTCACCAATATCAGCTGGACAACAAGCTCTCCATGGCCCGCGCCCTTCTGATGACGGAGGAGGCCATTACCCTGAAAAAAATCGCCGCGCTGTACGGCTTCTGCGACGAATATCACTTCAGCCGCCTGTTTAAAAAGAAATACGGCGTCTCCCCGTCCGTTTTCCGGGAGCACGCCGGACGGCAGGAGGCCATGCGGCCTGTAAATCCGGCGGAAGCCGGCCAGCGGATCTGCTGGTAAAGCCTTTTCCTGTGCCGCATTGTGTGCGTTCTGTGATAAATTTCATAAACACTTAAAAATCAAGTTACACACCCTTCCAATCTGTTTCACGGCTATGACATAATCGGCGCGCATACTAATGGTACAGACCGGAGGGAAACAGCGTACCGGCCGGAACACGATTGCAGAAAGGATGATTTCTATGACATATCCATACGATCCGAATAACTGGAACAACAACCTGTATCCCCATACACCCCGGGACAGCCAGGAATCAAAACCGGAAAACGCGCAGGACAGCGGCTGGACCACCTCCCTGCAGCCGGTACAAACCACCTACTGGGACGGCAGCAGCTATCATTCTGGAGCGCAACCCTCTCCGGTGACGCCGCCGCCGGAGAAAAAGCCCCGCAGGGCCCGGAAGCTGGCGCTGAAAATCACCGCCGCCGTCGCCGCCTGCGTGGTGGTGGCCGCCGTCTCTGTAGGCACCTATTCCGCCCTGCTGGGCAGCGGGGTCATCAGCCCCCCCACCGCCAGCCAGGGCAGTACCGGCGGCACCGGCAGTTCCGGCAACTCGTCCGACGGCACCATCAAAACCGTTACCGCCAGCGGAAACACCCTGACCCCGGAGGAGGTGGCGGAAAAGGTCATCCCCTCGGTGGTGTGTATCCAGAACTATCAGCAATATCAAGGAGGCTTCGGCCAGCAGAGCGGCCTCCAGGAGGCGGGCGAGGGTTCGGGCATCATCGCCACCGCGGACGGCTATATCATCACCAATGCCCATGTGGTTTCCGGAGCCGCATCCCTCCAAGTGGTGCTGTCCGACGGAACCAAATATGAGGCCGAACTCATCGGCAGCGATACCGTCACCGATTTGGCCCTGATCAAAATCAATGCCTCCGGCCTGACACCAGCGGAATTCGGCAATTCTGACGATTTGAAGGTGGCGGAGATGGTCATGGCGGTGGGGAATCCCGGCGGCATGGCCTTCCAGTCCAGCGTGACCATCGGCTATGTTTCCGGCCTGAATCGTCTGGTAACGGAGTTGTCCGGCGCCGCAATCAACTGTATCCAGACCGACGCGGCCATCAACCCCGGCAACTCAGGCGGCGCCCTGGTCAACATGTACGGCCAGGTCATCGGTATCAACACCTCTAAAATTGCCCAAACCGACTATGAGGGGCTGGGCTTCGCCATCCCCATCAGCAGCGCTCAGCCCATCATCAACAGCCTGCGGGAAAACGGCTATGTCAAGGATCGGGCGGTTTTGGGCATCAGCGGTCAGTATCTCGACGCCATGGCGGCCCGGTATTATGGGCTGTCTCAGGGTATGTATATCAGTGAAATCTCCAATTCCTCTCTGACGGAGGCGGGTGTGCAGACCGGGGATGTCATCATCGCCGTCGACGGCATCACGGTGGAATCCTCCGACACCATCACCAATATCGTGACCCAGAAAAAGCCGGGGGATACCGTGACCCTCCAAATCGTACGGAAATCCCGCACCTTCAGCGTCACCGTCACCCTGATGCAGTCTACAGGAAAATAAGAAAGCGCCCCCTGATGTCGTTCTCTCTGGACGCACATCAGGGGGCGGTTTTCTGTAACCGCGCGCAATACGGAGGCGCTGAAGCCCGAAAAGTTAGGGAAAATCATAGAAAATACCCTGTTCTATTCTAGCATTGCGAAGCGATTCGCTGTATACTGAATCAACCATTCGTTGAGGAGGGGCTATGCCATGGAACGAAGCGTGTTTCCGCAGTTTACGCCGGGCGGCAGGGCGGGTATCGGCGCCGCCCGAAGCGGAGGCTGGGATATGGACGGCGTATCGCATGCAGGCCTGGGGGAGATGGAGGACTGGGAACGGACCGACGGCGGCCTGCGCTTTGTATGCAAGGGACGGGGAACGATCTGCCGTCTCAGCCATACCCACGAAACCCCATTGCTGCTGACGGAGGGCTGTTCCCCGCCGTATGAACGCCTGTACGGCGAACTCCAGGTTTGGGGGCCATCCATCATCCGGGTGCGCTACGGAGCCGCGAAGGTCCCCCCCGATCCCTACGCCGGCCTGCCGCCCGAAGCGAGAATGCTGACCGGACGGCCCGTTCCCTGTGATTTCCGGATAGAAGATAAAGAGGACTCTCTGCGCCTCTCAACCGCGGCTGTTACGGTCACGCTGGACAAGGCCACTTCCCGGATATCCCTGCGCTCCAGTGAAGGACGGCTTCTCTGCCGCCAGCAGAGGACGGACCTGTTTACAGCCGATATACTGCCTGCCTCTGTGGCCGTTCACGGAGACGAACGCGCCGCTTTCGAGGCGTTCGAGCTGGAGGCGGACGAGGATATCTACGGCTTAGGCGAACGTTTCGACGGTGTTTCCCGCCGGGGCCGAAGCGTGGATTTCTGGAACAAGGACGCGGTGGGCACCACCAGCCCACGCACCTACATCAACATCCCCTTTTATATCTCCACCAAGGGGTATGGGCTTTTCCTCCATTCCTCGGCGCGGACCGGCTGGGAAATCGGCACCCGGGATGCGGCGACGGCGGGCTTTTATGTGCAGGATTCCCAGATGGACTATTTTCTTCTGGCGGGGCGGAGGCCCGCGGACCTCCTGTCCCTCTATCACAGCCTCACCGGCGCGCCGCGGCTTCCCCCGCTGTGGAGCTTCGGTCTGTGGATGAGCCGGAACAGCTATACCACCTGGGAGGCCGCCGAAGAGGTGGGAGAAACTCTGCGGAGCCGGGCTATTCCCTGCGATGTACTCCACCTCGACACCGCCTGGTTCCAGGAGGATTGGAATTGTGATTTGCGATTTTCATCCACACGGTTTCCTGAACCGGAGAAGCATATCCGCGCCCTGCGGGATAAAGGCTTTCATGTGTCACTATGGCAATACAACTATCTGCCTCCCCGGGATGATAATCCCAACTACCGGGAGGCCTGCGAAAAGGGGTACACCGCCCAAAACCGGGAGGGCGGCGTCTACCGGCTGCCAGCGGAGTGGACCGGAAGCTGGGTGGACGACGTCGTCATCGATTTTTCCAACCCCGAAGCGCGGGAGTGGTACGGTAAGCAGATTCGCCGTCTGATGGAGATGGGAATCGGCGCCATGAAGACCGATTTCGGCGAGGGGATCCCGGAGGATGCCAGCTATGCCGCCATTGACGGCCGCTTTTTTCACAACCTCTATCCCCTGGCATACAATTACACCATCTGGAAGGAAACCCGCGAGGTCAGCGGTGAGGATATCGTGTGGGCCAGAAGCGGCACGGCGGGAAGCCAGCGCTACCCCGTCCATTGGGGCGGGGACAGCCAGTGCACCTTCGCGGCCCTGGCGGGAACCCTCCGCGGCGCTCTATCCGCCGGCATATCCGGTATCCCCTTTTTCTCCCATGATATCGGCGGCTTCATCGGCCTGCCCACCCCGGAGCTGTACGTCCGCTGGGCACAGGTCGGCCTCTTCTCCTCCCACTCCCGCTGCCATGGCGCCGGCGATACCACCTATCGGGAGCCGTGGAGATTCGGCCCGCAGGCGGAGGAGATATTTCGCTTTTATACCCGGCTGCGCTATTCCCTGATGCCGTATATTTATAGACAGGCCGAAAAATGCACCCGGACAGGGCTTCCCATGCTGCGCAGCTTGTATCTCGCCTATCCGGAGGACCGGAACGTCCGTCATATAGAGGATGAATATCTGTTCGGAGACGATTTTTTGGTCGCCCCAGTCCTCCGTCCGTTGGAGGAGACAGTGATTCGCACCCTTTATCTGCCGGCTGGAGACTGGGTGGACTACTGGACCCGGGAGGTCATCTGCTCCCGCGGCGAATGGCTGGACAGAGAAGTCGATTTGAAAACCATGCCCCTGTATGTCCGGCGCGGAACCACATTGCAGTATGCCGCTCCCGTCTCCCATCTGTCCGGGGGATGGGGCGAGATAGTAAAAACCGTGGCCTTCTGAACCTCCGGCACAGTCAAAGGCCGCGTAAGGGAGTCCTTATCGCGGCCTTTGAACGCTGTTGGGATCAATAAGCTCCCAATGACAGCCCTTTCTTTATAAAATACCAGTAGGTATCGTAATCCACCGTTTTGGGGATGGAATGATCGCTGTGCAGAATATAGTTGCCGCCCTCCTTCATGGCGGGCAGCTTCGCCTCCAGCTCACGGTTGATACTGTCCTCGTCGTTGGAGTACAGGGCCCGTACATCGATGCCCCCCATGAAGGCTATTTGCCGGCCATAGTTCCTTTGCAGCCTCAGCAAATCCATCCCCGCCTTGATTTCTATCGCCTGCAGACAGTCGATGCCCGCCTCAATCATGCCGGGCACCAGCGGTTCGACAAAGCCGCAGGAATGCATGATGACCGGCAGGTCGTGCTCCTTGGCATAGCGGATGGTCAGCTTGTGGCCGGGCTGGATGAGCTCCTTATACATGGCGAAGGACATGAAGGGATGCTCTTTATACCCCATATCCTCATAATACCAAATCCCGTCGGGATAACCCTCCTGCTCAAACAGAAGCCGCTGCAGCTCCAGCGTCAAATTGGCGTATGTATCCACCATATCGGCCACCCATGCGGGATCCAGAGCCATGCCGATCAGCAGGTTTTCATGTCCGCACATGGGATGGATACATTCGAAGACATTGACGCCGCTCCACACAAAAAAGCGTCCCGCCTCGGCCGCCTGCTTCTTGGCGGTGCGATACGCTTCAAAATCGATACGCCGGGGGTCTGCGGTGAGCAGCGGCTTTACCGTGCGTTCCCACGCCTCTCTCTCCTTGACACGATAATCGATATGCTCCGGCGTAGTGTCATGA
>CAKTXU010000085.1 GCA_934630995.1 uncultured Eubacteriales bacterium | reverse complement strand
GTTCTGGCCGAGGCGGGACATCGGCTCCGCCAGGGGGATGGTGCGGCTGTCAAGGTGATTGAACGACTCTTTTTCCGGGGGCTTGAACCGGCGGAACGGGAGTAGGTTATCCAAAAGAAGAAGGAATGTTTTATCGAGAGGAAAGGGATAACGCAGGAAGCACATATTATGCAAAGAAGGGGCTGTTGCACAATGCATAAATATATGTACAAACGGGGAAAAAGCGCGGTTTCACGTCTATAAAACGCGAAATGCGGGCCACTTTTCATGGCCCGCAAGCGGTTTTTCTGGGAGGTGTTGCAAAATGTTTCATTTTGCAGCACCTCCTTCCTTTAGTCAAAAACGGAGGACGGACAGGGCCAGCAGGGCGAGTGCTGCCGTCACCAAGCCCGCCGCTCCCGGCTTTGCCGGGACGGGCAGGTGAATATTATCCGCCTTGGAATAGAGCAGGCCCCACAGCCAGAAGCCCAGTCCCAACAGGATTCCCACTGCAGGGAAAAGAAACAGGCAGAGCCAGCCCTCCTCGAACAGGGGGAGAAGCGCCGCGGGAAGCAGGGCGGCCACCGCGGCGACGGTACCATCCTCCGGCAGCAGAAGTCCCGCCAAAAGGGCGGTCAACGGCAACATCCAGGGGAGCAGGGTGTCGTGGGGAATGAATACCGCCAGAAGGGCGGCGGGCAGGGCTGCCAGCTCCGTCCGCCAGATAAGCCCGGCGCCCAAGGACAGCGTGTTGGGAGGAGGGCAGCGGAAAAGCCGCCTATCCCCCAGCAGATGACCCTTGAGGGAGGGCAGGCAGAGCAGCAAACCTGCCGCGAGCACCCCCGCCGCTCCGTAGCCGAAGCTGTCGGATAGGCCGGCGGGCAACAGCCGGACGCCGAACAGGGCGCCCGTGGCCAACAGCTCCCGCAGGGAACCGATCAAAAGAAGCAGCCCGCCGGCAGTCAGCAGGGTGGCGGAGGTCAGAGGTTTTCCCTTCCCTTCCGTCATTGCCAGGGCGGCGGGTGCGCAGAGAAGAATGCAGGCGGTAAACAACAAGGGCGGCCCCATCCATTCCCGCAGAAGGGGAAACGGGCCGGAGAGGGCCATAAACCCTGCGGCAGCACCGGCGGCCAGAAGAAGGCAGGCCGCTCCCCGTAGCCGGGGTTTCCATGTCCGCAGCCCTGCTGCCGTAAGGAGGCAGAGCAGCAAGGCGAGGCTGAGAATGGCGGTCAGCAGAAGGGCGGCAGGCAGGGAGGCGGCGGCTGCCGCCGCCAGACAGAGCAGGCAGGCGGGGGCGGCGAACAGGGCGGCGGGCTTCACGGCGGCGTCGGCCATAAGGAAAACAGTCCTTTCCGTTCAATTCGAATCCATCCGTCAAATCATGCCGGGCGCATGATCCCGGATGAAGGCGTAGGCTGCGTTGGCGGCCCGCACCACCGCCTTGGAGGAGACGGTGGCCCCCGCCACGGCGTCAATGGATTCGCTGGGGGGTGAGGTCCGTTCCAGGCCGGTATAGCCGTCCAGATAGGCGGGGGCGGCCAGGGAATCGAACTGGGAGGTGAAATCCGGGAGCGCCACCTTGGAGCCCAGATTTTCGGTTTCGTGGTTTTCCCCCACCCGCAGTCCGCGGAAACGGTCACCGTCGGGGGACAGGGCGACATGGACCTGCATTTCGCCGCCATAACCCTTGACCATGGCGGTAACCGCGTAGCCCAATACCACGCCCTCCCCGTCCAGGGCGCGGTAGGCAGTGAGGATATCGGCGGAAAGAGAGGCGTCCAGCTCCTCATACGTATCGGCGGGAAGGATGTCCCCGAAAGCGGCGCGCACCTCTCGGGTATTCTGGGCTTTGATCAAACCGTCGGTGAGGCGTTCTGCGCCGAAAAGAAGGGCAACGGACACGGCTGCAGCCGCCAGCAGGTTGAGCAGGGAGTTTATCAGGGGGCTCATAGAGCTCCTCCTTTCGCTTGTCGTTTGGCCTCCCGGGCCTGCCGGACACCGTAGACGGCCGGGCGGGTCAGATATTCCAGCAGCGGGGCGGCCAGATTCATCAGAAGCACCGCGTAGCAGACCCCTTCCGGGTAGGGACCGTAGAGCCGCAGCAGACCGGTGAGGACGCCCACCCCCAGGGCGAATAGGATTTCTCCCCCGGCGGTGGCGGGCTTGGTGGCGTAGTCGGTAGCGATGAAGAAGGCGCCCATCATCAAACCGCCCGACAGCAGGTGGGCCGTGACCGGGCCGGTGAAGGGAATATCTCCGCCGCATATCCACACAACCGCCGCACAGCCGCCCAAAACGCAGAGGGGTACCCGCAGCCGGATGACGCCCCGCAGATACAGGTAAGCGCCGCCCAGCATGAGCAGCAGAGCGGAGGTTTCTCCCATGCTGCCGTTTTCCATGCCGAACAGCATGTTGGGCAGGCTGTTTCTTTCCAAGGTGGCCAGAGGCGTGGCGGAGGCCGTGGCGTCAAGGGCGGCGTAGCCGGTAAGAACGGCGGGAAAGGCCACCTGCAGAAGGGCGCGGCCCGCCATGGCCGGATTGAACAGGTTGTGGCCGATGCCCCCAAAAAGCTGCTTGACGACAGCGATGCTCAAAACGCCTGCCAGCGCCACCGCCCAGAACGGGATACCCGCGGGCAGGGAGAGGGCCAGCAAGGCGCCGGTGACCAGCGCGCTGCCGTCGAAGCCCGGGGCCTTTCGAAGGAAGAGGCAGAGGAGCTCGGTCCCTTGGCAGACGGCCATGGAGAAGAGGAGCAGCCACAGGGCACGCGGGCCGAACAGCCATACCGCCGCTATGGTTGCCGGAATGAGCGCCACCAGCACGTCGGCCATGAGGGATAGGGTGGTGCGCGGCCGCCGGATATGGGGGGCCGACAGGGTGAGATTGGGTTTCATAGGAGGACCGCCTTTCTCTCGATTCCGTCAGTTGGCAGCCCGGCGGCGGCGCAGGACGCCGGTCCGGGCCAGAGAGGCCCGGGTGGCCAGGAAGCGCTTGGCCGGGCAGACATAGGTGCAGCAGCCGCAGGAGATGCATTGTTCAGCGTGGTAATCCGCGCAGGCGGCCATATCCCCGGCGATTACCGACGCGTCGATGGCGAAGGGGATGAGCCGCGAGGGGCACACCCGGGAGCAGGCGCCGCAGTGGATGCAGTTGTATTCGGTCAGGGGCGGCGGCGGCAGAAGCACCAGGCCCCCGCTGACCTTGGTTATGGGAACATCCAGCCGGTCCATGTTCAGGCCGGTCATAGGCCCGCCTGCGATAACCCGCAGCGGGGAGGAAGCCGCCGCCTCCCCGCCGCAGAAGCCCAGCAAATCCGAAAACAGTGTTCCCACCGGAGCCAGGACATTGGCGGGGCGGGCGACCCGGCCGCTGACCGTTATCAGCCGGTGGGCCAGGGGCTTACCCTTGAGGGCATCGGCCATGGCGGCGGCAGTGGCCACATTGCTGACAATGACGCCGCAGTCGGCGGGCAGCCCCCCGGCAGGAACCTCCCGGCCGGTGACCGCCTGGATGAGCTGACGTTCCCCCCCCTGGGGATAGCGGTCGGGCAGGGGCAGGACCTGACCCCCGCGTCCCTTGACGGCGGCGCGCAGGGCGGCGACGGCGTCGGGCTTGTTGTCCTCTATGCACACGAGCACCTCCGCGTCCCCAGCAGCCCTTCCCAGGGCGGCCGCGCCCTGCACGACCCGGTCGGGATAGTGGGTCATCAGCACGTCGTCGCAGGTGAGATAGGGCTCGCATTCGCAGCCGTTTACCAGCACTTGGCGGATGGGCTTGTCCGTTTCATATTTTTTAAATGCCGGAAAACCCGCCCCGCCCATGCCGACGATTCCCGCCTCCCGCATCAGGGCGATCAGCCCCGCCCGGTCCTCTGCGTGGGAAAGGGGCGGGGCGGCGGCGCCAGTGAAATCGTTTTCCACCTCGACGCACAGGCACTCCCCGGCCAGGGTAGGGCGGGGCTCCAGTGCCGTGACCTTGCCGGAGATACCGCAGTGGACCGAAACGGCCAGGGCGTCGGCGGGCCGCCCCACCATTTGGCCGGCCTTGACGATCTGCCCAGGCTCCACCACCGGCAGACAGGCCTCCCCAAAGCCCTGCTTGAGAGGAATGACCACACGGGAGGGATGAAAAACCTCCGGCGGCAGGCCGGCAGTCAGTTCTTTTTTTTCCACATCGTGGGGGAACGCCACCCCCCGCCGAAAGGTTCGGCTCATATCGGATACCCGCCTTTCCAAATACTCCTCTGTTCCGGAGTATCCCTTGCAGATATTGTGGACAATAAACAGGAATATTAATCCTTACCTGCTCAAAAATTGTTTTGCCATGTCCCGGTGAGGTCGCGATACATTTTCGGCGGCGCTGCGCATACACTATAGGGAGATATTGTCCGGTTTATGCCGCAAAAAAACTTGTTTTTCGCGGTGTGTGAGCAAAATAAACGCGTATGCGACAAGGGGAAGGGGCGACGGTATGCCGCAGACAGAAGCTCCCCGCGGGGAGGAGCCGGTGCTGTTCCGCGCAGGGGACGGCACCGCGGCGGTGCTGCGGGCCTGGATTGCCCTGGCGGGGGTTCTGGGTGCGGCGCTGACAGGCCTGCTGGCGGGGCTGTTCACCCCCTGGCTGCTTCTGTTGACCGGAGCGGCGGGGTTGGCCACAGTGGTTCTGTTCCTGTGGTATCCGCCCCGCTACCGGGACAGCGTGTGCGGGGATTTCGACGGCCGGGCGGTTCGGGCGATCAAGGGCGTGCTCTGGACACGGGAGATTTTCGTTCCCATGAATGCTCTGCGCACCTTTGAAACCCTGAACACCCCGCTGTCCGCTCATTTCGGCTGCTGTACCGTCCTCCTGCGCTTTGCCGGCGGGACGGCGGTGCTGCCCCTTCTCGACGAAGGGGATGCTGCCCGGCTGACGGGGCTTTTGGAGGAGGCGGAGGAAGAGTGAAGGCTTTCATGCGGGAGGGCGCCGTTTCAGGTGTCTGTGGGGGGCTTCGGCGCCAGTATCCGCTGTATATCCTGTATGACGCGAAAAAATGGTGGCCTCTCCTGCTTATCCCGGTGCTGCGGGCCCTATTTTCCCCGGGGGATGCCCTGTCCATTCTGTTTGCCTCCCTGCGGGATGTGGGGCTGGCTCTGCTGCTGGTGGGTTGGTCGGTCTTGAAATGGGACAGGGCGCGTTACCGGCTCCATAACGGCCTGACCCTGGAGCAGGGGCTTGCCGTCCGCCGTCGCCTGCGGCTGATGGCGGACGACGCGGCCTCCATCGAGGTGGAACGGACGCCGCTGATGGCGCTGCTCGGCGGGCGGCGGGTGAGGGTGAATACGGCGGGGCTGCGGCGCCGCTCGGACGCCACTATTTTTCTGCCTGCCCGGCGGGCACGCCTCTTCCTTCCCGCGGGCGGACGGCGGCGGGCGGGGGATTACCGCGCCCGCCTGCTGCCGGTGACGGCCATGGCGGCCTCCAGCTCCAATGCCGCCCTCGGCTTTCTGACTTTGGCGCCGGTGATCCGGCAGTTGGGCAAAGTGCTGGGGGAGAGGGTGCCCGATCAGGTGTATGGCGCGGTGGAAAAGGTGATTTCCCTGGGTCTGCCGCCCCTGCTGGAGTCGGTGGCCAACCTGCTGGTGCTGGGATGGATGTTCTCCTTTTTGCGGAGTTTTCTGCGGTATGCGGGCTTTTATGCCCAACGGGAGGGGGCGCGGCTCCATTTGGTGTCGGGCCTCGTCACCCGGCGGGACGTGCTCATCGATCGGTGGCAAATCACCACCCTGGAGCTGCGCCAAACCCTCTTTATGCGGCTGCTGCGGCTGCATACCGCCACCATCACCGCCGCCGGCTACGGTCGGGAAACCGGGTCGCGGCCGGTCATCGTTCCGGGCGCGCGGGCGCGGGAGCTTTGCGCGGCGCTGGATACCCTCCTGCCCGACTATCCCATCTGCGTTAGCTGCCTGCGGCCCAAGCGGACCGCCCTGCCCCGCTATCTCCTGCCCCCTCTGGAAATGCTGGCTTTAGCGGCCGTTCCGATTTTGCTGGGCGGCCTGTGGACAATGGCGGCGGTGCTGTGGGGAATCGGGGGGCTTTGGTGGTTTTTTATCCGTCTTCAGGGCTTTCTCCATGCCGGGTTCGGCGTAGGCCGGGGCGCCGTCACCCTGCGGTATTCCCGGGGGCTGGCCCTGTACGAGGTTCACATCCCCGCCGAGGTGGCGGACTGCGTCATCCTCACCCGCAGCCCCTGGCAGGTGCGCTCCGGCACCTGCACCGTGGAGGTGCGGTGCTTTGGGGAGAAGCGCCGCCGCCACCGGGTGCTGGCCCTGCCCTATGATCAGGCCCTTGCCCTGGTGGAAAAGCTGGCCAAGGAATAGGATGGCGTCAAATCGGAACGGAGCCGCCGGATTATAGACTGTGGTATAAGTTCACAAAGTGACATGTATTCACACATAACAAAAACCCAGCGGGAACGCCGAAGCGTCCCACGGGGTTTTTGTTATGGTGAGGATGGGGCTGAAAGGGTGGGAGGGGAGGATAACTATCAGATTTTCTTCCCATCGGGCAGCAGGAAATATTGTTCATAAGAGCAGGCCGTTGCTTCGGCAATTTTCTGCAGCTCTTTGACTGAGAACTTCTGCCGTTTGAGTTTCGCATATAGGTTTTGTGGCGTCGTTCCAAGTCTTGATGCAAGATCGGCAATAGAGATGCCCTGACAAATACATAACACCTTAATCTGTTCTGCTATGGATAGTGATAAATTCTTCATAAACTTATGCTTAACCGATTGGGCTGAAAAGTGAGTTCTTTTGAGGCGAGGTCTCACTCGATTGCTTATCCAGATGATCTCTCAGAACAAGATTAATATATTGGGAAAACGTGCGATCACAGTTCTCTGCCAATATTCTCGTCTTTTCTATGATATCTTCATCTAAAGTGATACTGATTTTCTCTTTTAACGGCTTCAAGCTTATCACCTCATGGATAACATACCATACCACGCTTCCATATTGTGACAATTCGTACAAAGTAGTATAAAGTAGTATGAATGTATTTGTTCATGCGGAGAGATTGATATGATCAGTCAAATCGGCAAGAATGGTACCTTGTATCTGCCGAAAAAAGGGCGAATCTTTATGGGTATTGCCCCAGGAGATAGGGTATCCATCCAGCTTTGTGGAGATCATCTCGAATTATGGAGGCAAGCGAGCTGCTGTTTTCTATGCGGAGGAACGAGGGAACTGATACAGGAGGGAAGATATGCTATTTGTGATGCCTGCTGGCGAAAGGCACGGCGGGAAATGCATGCCGCAGGGTATAATTACGGTCGGGAAAAAGAGCCATAAAATATATTAATAGTATTAATCAAACAGCAAGAAAGCGCCGTATGACACGGCGCTTTCTTGCTGTTTAAATGAGACTGTCGAAAAAGTATATCGGAGGGAGGGGGAGTGTGAGGGGGAACCGTCAGGGTTCCCTCCTCGCGCAAC
>CAKTXU010000084.1 GCA_934630995.1 uncultured Eubacteriales bacterium | reverse complement strand
GCGATATTCCGCAGGCTGTCCGGTGCCGGACGGCCGATATGGGGAAAGATGGCCGCCGGCAGATGGGGATGGTTTTGCGCCACGGCCCAGGTCGCGTAGCCGCCGTTGGAGCCGCCCACGAAATACAGGCGGTTTTCATCGATGGTATAGTGCCGCTTTATCCATTCCAGGATTTCAAAAATGCAGGCCTCCCCGACATAGCTGCCGCCGGTGAAGCCGCGCCCCGTCACATCGAAAACCAGGCAGCCCGCGTTGATGCAGTCGAAATCCACCCGCCAGCAGAATTCCCCGGTGTTGCCGGTGGACAAGGCAAGAATGGCGGGATAGCTGCGGGCGGGGTAATAGCCCTCGGGTATCCTGATAAGCAGCCGGACTTCGCTGTCGTCCAGCTCCGAATGTATAAAAGTTTCGTGGATGCCGGGACGTTGGATTTCCTGCGGGTCGATGGTTCCCTCCTCGATTTGCCTGTGCAGCTCCCGGAGATTCCACACCGCCCAATACCAGCCGGGATAATCCTGTTCCTGCCGGCTTCGGCGCGCCGCCTCCGCCGTCCGTTCCAGCTGGCGCTGTGTCTGCCGTCCCACCCGTCCGGCGGCCGGGGCCGCCCTCTCCGCCTCCGTCTCCGTCTCCGGGAACCCGTTGGGAAAAAGATTGAGCTCCTCGGTGATGCGGCTCCCGTCCCGTTTGGTGAAGATGCACAGGAGACGCTGATGCCGTACCGGCTCCGGATGACAGCGCCGCAGCTCCTCCGCGTCCAGCTCGACCACGGTATTCAGGGAGGCGGTGAACTGCTTGTACAGGCCGAGCGAGGAATCGTACAGCTCCACCCGGTAGTCGCTGTCGTAAAGGGCGCTGCCGCCCCAATGGCCCATGAACCGGAAGGTCCTTTTATCGGACAGAACCGGAGGCTCATGGATAAGCTGGACGCGGTTGAAATAGAAACGGTGGGAGGACTGCGAGATATAGGACACGTCGTCCCGGCGGGTCAGCTCCCACGGATAGTAGAACAGGATGGTGGGCAGCTTCCGTTCCATGCCGGGATATTGCCCGATGACAAACGCATTCCATCCCCGGCGCAACGGGACCGTACAAAATACCTCCGACGGATAATCCTGATAATGCACTGCCACGCAGGTTCCATTGAGCCAGATTTTCGCGTGACAGGCCATGCAGCAGATCAACGCGTCGGTTTTTGTCCGGCTATATACCTCCGCGAGCAGGTAAACGCACCGGCTCCGGCAATCGCCGCCGGCATTGTAGGCCGCTTGGCTTTTCCCGTCAAACGGCGGGTACGCTTCGTGACCGCCGTCCCGGAGGGTTTCCGTCAGCTCCTGTATAAAGGCCGGGACAGCGAGGGTAAAGGGGTCCTCCCCCACGCCGCCGGGTACGTACCCCAAACAGAGATAGCGGTCTATCAGCAGACGTTTTCGCTTGTAGAGATAGGGCTCATAGTCCTGCATGTGCACCCTCCGTTCTCCTTCATCTCCATATTTATTTTTCAAAATCAAAAAAAGCTGTGCAAATATACCTAAAATTATAAGACGGCGGCGCGGGCTTGTCAAGGGGCTATCCGGATACAAAAAACGTGCGCTCCCGTTCAAAAGGAGCGCACGTTTGCAAGGGGCTCAGGCGTGAAGGCGTTCGTAGGCGCTCTTGAGCAGCGCGCCGCTGCTGTCCTGGGAAAGCTCCCAGGCGCCGACGCCGGCCAGTCCGAGGGAGTTCGCCAGAGACACCTTGTCCGCGATGGACCGGGGATCCTCATAGGTGAGAAAGGCGCCGTTACCATAGAGATAGGGGACCTGGGCCTTATCGTGGCGGAAAACCTTATAGGCGGGGTTGTTGAGGTATTTGCTCCGCAGCGTATCGTAGCCGATGGATTTTGCCGTGGTGAAGGTGCTGTACAGGCCGTTGTTCCGGCTTTCCACCCCCTCATAGACATAGCCGTAAAAGGGCATGCCGAGCACGAGCTTTTTGACGGGGACACCGCTGCTCAGATAGGCGGTCAGACTGTCGTATACGCTATTTTTGGCTTGCGGGGAGCTTTCCAGCGGCCGGTACAGCGGCGCGTTCAGGTCGGCGTAGGTATCCCAGGGGCCGTGCATATCATAGCCCATCACAAAGATATAGTCCACCAGACCGGAGACGGCCGCAGGCTCGATTTTCTTCAGATAACCGGCACCGGCCCCGCCCGCGATCGTCAGGTAATAGCGCCGCCCGTCCTTTTTTTCCTGCAGGTTCAGCTTTTCGCGGATGGCCTTCAGCAGCAGGGTGAAATTCTGTTTGTCCTGCGGCCGGTTGGTGTTTCCAGACAGGCCTCCGGACACCGGATATTCCCAGTCCAAATCCACCCCGTCGAAGCCGTGCTCCAGAAGGAAGTCGAGGCAGCTTTGGGCGAAGGCCTCCCGGCGGGCGCCGGTGGAAGCCACGTCGGAAAAATAGGTTGAATAATCCCAGCCCCCGACCGATATCAGGGTTTTCAGATGCGGGTTGCTTTGCTTGAGGGCACGGAGGGCGGTGAAATTCCGGCGGTCGTTGCTCGGATCGGCCAGAGCGATCCGGCTGGATGCCGGATCGATTTTGGCAAAGGCATAATGCAGATGCGTCAGCCGTCCGGCGGGAATCATCCGGGGGGTATAGCCCTTATATGCCGCCCACCCCGCGTAATAGCCCGCGAGTATCCTGCCCGCCGGCGTCTGCTGCGGTTTCTGCGGCGCAGGGCTTTCGCTCTGTCCGCCGGAAGGGGCGGTGGGCTTCGTCGCATTCGTGGTTGTGGAGCCGCCGCCCGTGGTGGTGGCGGAGGTCGTGGCCTGCGTCTGCTCCTGTGCCGAGGCTTCTGTTTGTGTAGAGGTTGAGGAGGAGCCCGTCTCCTGGGACGGCAGCCCCTCTGATGCCTCCGTCCCCGAAGACGGCGGATTTGATACGGCGGGCGGTACGGACTCTATGCCGGGATTGCCGACAGGCGGTGTCTGCAGACCCAGCGAACAAAACAAAAGGGTTATCAGGCCGAGAAGACCGGTCAATTTGAGACTGGCGGATTTCAAAGCGCGCGCTCCTTTGCTGGTTGATATCTGCCAATATTATAAAGGGTTTGGAGGCTGCACGGCAACGCACAATTCCTGGTAAACAAAAAAGAGCGCCGCACGGGGCCTCCTCCATGAGGAAGGCGCCACGCCGGGCGGATCGGTGTCCTAATTGGACGAATTCATTTATGTGCGGCGCAGCCTTCGGGCTATGCCGTTTTTCCCTGCTCTCTTTGCGCTATGCGCCCGAAGAACGCCAACGCCTTTTTGGCAAATATCCAACATCTGAAAGCGTTTGCCCTCAAGGTATCCCGGTTCATACACGACTATTTTACGGGAAACTCCTGTATCGGTCCCCGGAGTTCGGCGGGCTGCTTTACTTTGTCGCTGAGTTTCCGCGGATTATCGGTCTTGTCCCTTTCGATTGCAAGACAGCCGTACATTTCGGGAACGGCTGCTATCAGTTTCCGCTGATTTTCCACATAGGTCACAGGCCAGGCCTCTGGATAAATTAGCGCTGTTTTTGAACAACGCCCAAATCTCCTCGGGCGATTCCTTCATGCCTTGTCGCATCCACTCGTCGATCATACCGAAAACAACGCCCGCAGCAGTGGATTTGGCGTATCGTTCCATATTGCTTTCCGATTCGTCGATTTTGGCGCCCCAACGGATCATTTCATAAAGCAATCTCGACATTCCGTGACGGTAGAGGAGCAGATCCAATTCCCTGTGTTTGTAAAAATATCGCAGGACACTCGCCAGAAAGTCGGTAAAGCCGTCGCAATCATCCAGGTCTTTTCCCCATTCATTCCATAGCAATTGCAGATGTTTCTTTAGCACATCTTCCTTGGATTCAAAATTCCGATAAAAGGAAGCTCTGCCGACACCAGCAAGACGGCACAGCTCGCTAATAGAAATATCGTCAAGAGCTTTTTCCTCCAGCAGCTTCAAAAGCGCCTTCGTTATCAGATGGATGACCGTAGAGTTTCGTTCCTTATTGCTCATTGCCGAGACATTTTTGTCGATTTGTTTCATTTACTTTCCCCTGTCAAAAGCTATTGAAAAACAGCGGGCTTTTTGCTATGATGATACAAATGTCTCCGCATATTGTATCGCATATATGCTGGATGATCAAGAGAGGCGTATGGCGTATGCATCCTGAGTTTAAGAAAACCAAATACACCTGCTATTATACCTATCTTGCCATGTCATCGGTATTTAGCTTGCCCCCCATTTTGTTCATGACCTTTCGGGAAATGTACGGCATTTCCTACACTCTGCTGGGGACTTTAGTGCTGACGAATTTCTGCACCCAGCTCGCTATTGACCTGATTTTTTCGTTCTTTGGCAAGCATTTTAACCCCCACACGGCCCTTCGGGTGACTCCCTTGCTGACCGGAGCGGGACTCCTTGCCTACGCCTTGATTCCTATGCTTTTTCCGGAATATGCTTTTGCGGGATTGCTGATAGGAACCGTTATCTTTTCTTTAGCCGCCGGTTTGGGCGAGGTGCTGATTAGCCCCACCGTTGCGGCTCTGCCATCGGAGCACCCGGAAAAAGATATGGCGACGCTCCATTCCCTTTACGGTTACGGTGTTGTTATGGTGGTTGCCGTCAGCACCATATTCTTGGAGTTGTTCGGCAAACAGAATTGGATGTACTTGGTTATGTTTTGGGCTGTTCTGCCGGTTATCTCCAGTATATTGCTTTTCAACTCCACTATGCCGGAAATGGACCTTTCCCATGCACCGGAGGGAAAGAGCGCCACAAAACGAAATACCGGCCTTATTCTGTGTATGCTTTGTATCTTTTTCGGAAGTGCCGCAGAAAACTCTATGACGAACTGGGTTTCCAGCTATATTGAGGGTGCATTGCAGATTCCCAAAGCCGTAGGCGATATTCTGGGACTTACACTTTTTGCAGTATTGCTTGCCCTGACAAGGACGTGGTATGCAAAATACGGCAAAAACATCTACCGCGTATTGCTCGTCAGTATGGCTGTATCCGTGCTTTGTTATTTGGTGGCAAGCCTTTCTCCCGTTCCGGTTATTTCAATGATTGCTTGTGTACTTACCGGTATATTTACATCTATGCTCTGGCCGGGCACGTTGATTTTCATGGAGGAGAAAATTCCCAACGCAGGGGTGGCCGCCTACGCGCTGATGGCTGCCGGAGGGGACTTCGGTGCCTCGGTAGCCCCTCAAACCTTGGGCGCTATTGTCGATACGGTCGCGGCAAGCAAATGGGTTATTCCCATCAGCGAGTCCCTGGCCGTCTCCCCCGAACAGATCGGTATGAAAATAGGCATGTTGATTGCCGCGGTGTTCCCGCTGTTAGGTGTCGGTGTGCTGCTGTATATGAAAAAATATTTCAAGAAACAAACGCTTTAAAAAACGGCGGCAGGGATTTTTAGTCCCTGCCGCCGTTCTGCGCTTGGGCATAGATAAGGATTTCGCAGGGAGGGAGCGTCTTCACGATGCCTCTCCCGCGCCGTTTCCTTTTTGTTGTTACTTAAATTTCACAGCCGTTCCGTAAGCCATGACCTCGGCGGCTCCCTGCATCACCGCGGCCGAGGCGTAGCGGATGTTGATCACGGCGTCGGCCTGCATGGCCTCTGCTTCCTCCACCATGCGGTTGGTGGCCAGGGCGCGGGCGTCGTTCATCATGTCGGTATAGGCCTTGAGCTCGCCGCCCACCAGGGTCTTGAAGCTCTGAGTGATGTCGCGGCCGATATTCTTCGACTGAATGGTACTCCCCTTCACCAGCCCCAGCATTTCCAGCTCTTTTCCGGCGATGTACTCCGTATTGACTAAAATCATCCTCTTCACCACTCCTTATTTCATTGGAGGCGTTCGGCGGGCCATGACAAAGCCGGCGTGGCGATTTTTGCGGCCCGGGCTTTCATGGCGTTTCCTCCCGCCCCGCTGCCAGTATACCATGCGGCCGGCTGGAAATCCACAGAATCTTTCGATAAGGGAGGCCTACCCGGCGGGATTGTTGTGAAACCGGCGGAACTCCGTTGCCGTAACCCCGTTCTGCTTCTTGAACAGGCGGCTGAGATATTTGACGTCCTCGATCCCCACACGGAGGCCGGCCTCCTCCAGCGACAGGTTTTTCGAGAGCAGCAGCTCTTTGACCCGTTCCAGCTTCAGGCGATTGATATAGTCCACCATCGTCGTGCCGGTATGCGCCTTCATCAGGCGGCTGAGGTGGCCGTAGCTGATTCCCAGAGCGTCGGCGACCTCCTGAACGGAGATTTTTTCCTCCAGATGCTCCGCGGCGTACCGCATGGCTTTCCGGCAGTAGGGATTGCCGTAGGCAAAGGGGCTGTTGCCCGTTTTTGCCTCCTGTTCGATGGAATACGCGTGGAGGCGATAGAGTATTTTGAAGAGCAGATAACCGGCTTTCAACCGCCCCATCCCGTCCGGCTCCGCGTGCGCCGTAATAACGGCCTTGATATCCCTGGCGATCTCGCCGCAGAGCGGGGAATCGGTCAGGTGCTCGGGCAGGATGGCGGTGAATGCCGCCGCAGCCCCGCCGGGGAGACGGGGGCGGTCGTCTGCGCACAGCTTCGCCGGTTTTTCCGGCAAAGAAAACATCAGGGTATAGTGCTGATGAACCGGGTCGGCGGAGACGATCCGCCTTTCCCGGTCATGACAGACGCAGTGCAGCCCGGGCAGAAGCCGTTCCGTTTTATCGGCGGAGGTGGAGAGGAGGGGGCCTTGTTCGATGAAAACGATCTCCACATTGCCGGGGTTGACGCCCAGCGTCCAGGTGTTCGGACCGGTTCTGTAGCCGTGGGCAAAGCCGATCGGGGGAACCGCGGAAAAGGACACCGCCAGGAAATCCGTCATACGATCACCTCTTTAACGGTAAAATATCATAATCGTCCACCTAAGTCAAGATAATCCGTGGAATATCGAAAGGATTGGATTATAATTGTACTAGCGAGGCACAAAGAAACCGACGAAGGAGGACGGACGTATGGAGAACTTGGCCGGACTCAAAAAGGAAGTCGACGAGCGGCCGGAGAAAACGGCCTATATCCGGAACAGGCTGCTGGCGGAGGGCTTTGCCGCCCACATGGACGAGGAAAACGTCCTGGCGCGCGCCTATGCCCTGAAAAGCCTGCTGGAAAATCACGAAAAGCACATCTATCCCCATGACCTTGTGGCCGGATCCCTGCGCGGCCTGCTGGCCGAAGAGTCGGCCGCGCTGCAGACAGCGTGTGCCGACAGGGTGGTGGGCTCCTTTGGGGAGCGCGGCTTCCTGACCAACAGCGATCATTTCGCCCCCGATTACGAGACGCTGGTGACAATAGGGGTGGGCGGCATCCGGGAGAAAATCCGCCGCTCTCTGGAAAGCCATGCGCAGGACGGGGATTTTCCGCGCAAGAGGTGCTTCCTGCAGGCGGCGGACATCTGCATGGAGG